>QHPW01000171.1:0-6115 GCA_003219675.1 Verrucomicrobiota bacterium | reverse complement strand
TTCGACGACGAGCACCATCTCGCGATCGTAGTCAATGAAACAGACGCGGCTGAGGCGCTCGTGCACGACGCGCTGGTCGAGTTTCAGCGGCGTGAAGTAGCGGAGGTAAACGCTGCGCTCGGAAAGCGTTTGATGAAATTTCACCATCAGCGGCTCGTCTTCGGGTCGAATGGGTCGGATCAGGACCGGCGCGCCGTTCTTCAGTTTCCATCGAGTTACATATCGGGTCGGATAAGGATGGATGGCGAGCTTGGGAAGTTTTTCTTCGCTCACGTCAGAGCCGTGTAAGACCATTCGCGCGTCGAGTGCCAGCATCCGCTCGGACGAAACGAGCAGCGGGTTGATGTCGATTTCCTTTATCCAACGCTGCTCGACAACAAGCTGGCTGAAACGGACAAGTAGATTTTCGAGCGCGGCAAGGTCAACCGGTTGACGTCCACGCACGCCCTGGAGCGCCGTGTAGATGCGCGTTTGCTCCATCAAACGGCGGGCGAGCGTGGCATTGAGTGGCGGCAAGCCAAGCGCACGGTCTTTGAAGACTTCGACAAGCTGGCCGCCTGCGCCGAATAGAAGCACCGGGCCGAATTGGGAGTCAATGCTGCTGCCCAGGATCAACTCATAGCCGTCGAGCAAGACCATCGGCTGCACGGTCACGCCCAGAAAATGTTGATGCCCCGCCTTCTCGCGCACCGACGCTTCGATCGAGCGCCAGGCGTGACGGACGGCGGTGGCGTTGCGCACGTCGAGATGCACGCCTCCCACGTCGGTCTTGTGCGTCAGTGTTTCGGAGAAAAGTTTGACCACAACCGGAAAACCGATTTTGTGGGCGCGCGCGACGGCGTCGTCTTCGGTGAAAGCAATGCGGGTCTCGACGGTTGGGATGCCGTACGCGGCGAGAATTTGCTTGGACTCGAACTCAGTAAGGATTGTGCGACTGGCTTTGCGGGCAGTCTGGATGATCTTCTCCGCTTCCACGCGACCCGCCGCGAGTTGGTCCGACTGGCCCAATAGCGCAGGCGTTTCATAGAGCGCGCGCAAGTTGCAACTGTAACGCCACATCAAGTCAAAGGCCCGCGCGGCGCGATCAGGGTATTTGAAGGTGGGAATGCTCGCGCTGTTCAGAATGGCCTCCCCGGCGTCCACAGCCGGGCCACCCATCCAGCTCGCGAGAAGCGGTTTGCCGTCGAGTTTTGCCAGCGGCGTCAACTGCTCGGCCGTGGCGGCCGCATCGGTCATGGCCTGCGGCGTGAGAATGACGAGCACACCGTCGCTGCTCTGTTCCTCAGCCGATAACTTGACCGCCTTTGCGTAACGCTCGGGACCGGCATCGCCGAGAATGTCGATTGGATTGCCGTGGCTCCAGTGCGGCGGCAGCAATATGTCGAGCGCGGCGCGGGCGCCTTTCGAAAGCTCGGCGAGTTGGCCACCGGAGTTAACGAGCGCGTCGGTGGCGAGCGCGCCGGGGCCGCCGGCGTTGGTGACAATGGCGAGGCGCGGTCCGCGCGGGCGCGGTTGCTTGCCCAGCACTTCGGCCATGTCGAACAGCTCCTCGATGGCGTTCACTCGGAGGACACCGGCGCGGCGGAAAGCGGCGTCAAGCACCTCATCGCTGCCGGTGAGAGAACCGGTGTGCGAAGCAGCGGCCATTGCAGCGGCTTCGGTGTGGCCGACCTTGATGACGAGGATGGGTTTGGTAAACGCGACTTCGCGCGCGGCGGAGAGAAATGACCGCGCATCACCGACTGACTCCATGTAGATGACTATACTCCGGGTGTGTGGATCGTCGCCGAGGTAGTAGATGAGATCACCCCAACCAACATCGACCATCGAACCGACCGACACGAAGGCGCTGAAGCCGACGTTCTCGCGTAAACTCCAATCAAGGGTGGCCGTGCAGAGCGCGCCGCTCTGACTGATGAAGGCGACGTTGCCGGGCCGTGCCAGAGAGGCAGCGAATGTGGCGTCAAGGCCGGTGTGAGGCGTCATTATACCGAGACAATTCGGGCCGATAACACGTATCGGCCCGCGCTTCGCCTCGATGAGGACTCGCTGTTCCAACTCTGCGCCGCTGGCGCCGCATTCCTTGAAACCCGCGGAGATGATTATGGCTCCTGGCACGCCGGCTTGCACGCACTCGCGGATCACATTCGGAACGGTCGACGCCGGCGTGGCGATGACGGCGAGATCAACTTTCCCCGGGACCGCGGCGACGTTTGGAAACGCCTGAATGCCCAGCACGCTGGCGCGCTTCGGATTGACGGGATAAACAGCGCCTTCAAACGCGCCCAGATTTTTCAGCAGCGCACTTCCGACACTGCCCGGCTCTTCCGTGGCCCCGATGAGGGCGACGGTCTTCGGCAAGAAAATTGCCTCGAGCGGATTGCCTCGCGCATGTCGAAGAACATCATGAGCGCGTTCGGCGACGGGATGGGCGGTTTCAAGGATTTCTTCGTTGCGTAAGCCAGGTTTCTTATGGATTGCGAGGCGAGCTTTCATAACGATTGGAAAAAATGCAGGGCTCTGTCCAACCCGACGGCAAGAAGACCCGCAAAGAAGACGAGATAAAGCAAAGTACCCGGAGCGATCGCGTAACCGATCCAGATCGAGATTCCATCCTTTTCGATGAGGCTGATAGCAATGACAATAATTCCCCAGGCCGGCAACGAATTCGTAAAAGGGAGGACGGGCGGAACCGGCAGTGCCAGCAAAAGACCAAGAAGTGTCAGCAGGAGCGCGTTGCCACGACGAGCCGCGCGGGAGTTCAGCCAATGCCCGAATCGGGGCTTGATCAGCTTTTCGATGGCCTCAAGAAACTTTCCGCTCGCCCGCAAGACGGCCTCCATCCGCTCGTGTGAGACCGCGCGTTCCCCGATAAACCTGGGCAGGCGCGGCGTCCGCCCCCGAGCTATTTGAATCGCCAGGATCACAATGACCAGACCTACAACATTGCTCAACCCCGGCAGCGGAATCGGGCTGATGAACGGAAGGCTCAACAAAATCATCAACAGATAGACTCCCCGCAATTCGGTGCGCTGTATCAATTCATTCAGCGTGAGGCGATCCCTGACACCCATGTCCGCAAGAATCAGGCTCAGGCTTTGTGACAATCGTGGGGACAGGACAGTGTTCATGCGGATTTATGGTTGCTGCTCATGCCCGACTCATTTCTTAAGGGCCTTTTCCTTCTCCAGGATCGCCACAGTTGTTTTCATCACCGTGTCCGGGTTGAGCGAAATGCTGTCGATGCCCTGCTCGACGAGGAACTGCGCGAAGTCCGGGTAGTCGCTCGGTGCCTGACCGCAGATGCCGATCTTGCGCTTGTTCGCCCGGCAGACGGCGATGACCTGCGCAATCATCTTTTTCACAGCGGCGTTTCGTTCGTCAAAGATCGGCGCGACGATCTCGCTGTCGCGGTCCACGCCGAGAATGAGTTGCGTCAGGTCGTTCGAGCCGATGCTGAATCCGTCGAAGATTTCCGCGAACTCTTCGGCCAGGATCACGTTGCTGGGGATTTCACACATGACGTAAAGCTCCAACCCGTTCACACCGCGCTTGAGACCGTGCTTCCCCATCTCCGCCTGGACTCGGCGGCCTTCTTCGACCGTGCGGCAGAAGGGAATCATCACCTTGAGGTTCGTGAGACCCATCTCATCGCGGACCTTCTTCACTGCGCGGCATTCCAGGGCGAAGCCGGCCTGATAGCGCGGGTTGTAGTAACGACTGGCGCCGCGAAATCCGATCATGGGATTCTCTTCGCCGGGCTCGTAGGCTTTGCCCCCGATAAGGTTGGCGTATTCGTTGGTCTTGAAGTCGCTCAGGCGCAGGATGACGTCCTTGGGATAAAACGCGGCGGCGATCATCGCCACGCCCTGGGCCAGTTTATCCACGCAGAACTGCGCCTTGTCGGCGTAACCCAGAGTGAGGTCGTGAATCTGTTGTTTCACCGGCCCAGCGTCCATCTTCTCGTAATCGAGCAACGCGAGCGGATGGATTTTGACGTAGGTCGTAATGATGAATTCCTCGCGGGCGAGGCCAACACCATCGTTGGGGATGAACGAGAGCGAGAAAGCCTCCTCAGAATTGCCTACGTTCATCATGACTTTGGTTCGTGGACGCTCAAGGTTTTTAAGATTGGTGTGTTGCGCGTCGAACTGAAGCCGGCCTTCGTAAACATAACCTATGTCCCCTTCGGCGCATGACACGGTGACGACCTGGCCATTCTTCAACAGCTCAGTGCCGTGTTCGGTCCCGACGATTGCGGGCACACCCAATTCCCTGCTGACGATGGCCGCGTGGCAGGTTCGTCCACCGCGATTGGTGATAATCGCGGCGGCCTTCTTCATGATGGGTTCCCAATCCGGATCAGTCTTGTCCGTGACCAGTATGTCGCCGTCCTTGAACTGGTGAAGGAATTGCACGCTCTTGATCACGCGCACCGGACCGGTCGCAATTTTTTCGCCGACGCTGCGACCGGTGATAAGGATTGGACCGCGCTGTCTGAGTTTGAACACCTCCATCACGTCCATATCCCTGCGCGACTGCACGGTTTCCGGGCGTGCCTGGAGGATAAACAGTTCGCCTGTGTGGCCGTCCTTCGCCCATTCGATGTCCATGGGCGTCGGGCGACCCTTTTTCGCCGAGTAATGGTCTTCAATGACGCAGGCCCACCGGGCGAGCTGGAGGATTTCGTCATCACTAATGACGAACCTGGCCCTGTCGCCGGGTGACACGGGGACGTTCTTCACCATTTTTCCGCCGCCGATGTCGTAAATGAGTTTGAATTCCTTGGTGCCGCAAAACTTTTGCAGGATCGGTTTGAATCCCGCCTTCAGGGTCGGTTTAAAGACATAGAATTCGTCGGGGTTGACAGAGCNNTCTCGGTGTCGATCGTGAACAAGACGCCGCTGGTCGCGAGGTCGGCGCGGACCATGCGCTGCACGCCGATGCTCAGGGCGACCTTGAAGTGGTCGAAGCCCTTGTCCACCCGATAACTGATCGCGCGGTCAGTGAAGAGCGAGGCAAAACACCGTCGGCATGAATCAATGAGCGCGAGCCGCCCTTGCACGTTGAGATAAGTCTCCTGTTGGCCCGCAAAACTGGCGTCTGGCAAATCCTCCGCCGTCGCGCTGCTGCGCACAGCGACGTCCAAGGGCTCAAGCGCGGCTCCCTGGAGCCGGGCGTAGCTGGTCAGGATGGAGTTTTCGAGATCTACCGGCAGCTCGGCCGCAAGGATAGCATTACGAATCTGACTGCCGCGCTGCCGCAGGTCTTGGAGATTGCGCTTGTCGAGACCTTCGAGGACTTTGCGAATTAGTGTGTCCAGTTCCGCCTCACGCAGAAAGTAACGATAAGCGTCCGCGGTGATGGCGAAGCCATCGGGCACCTTCACGCCTTTCGGCGTCAATTCGCGATACATTTCACCGAGTGAAGCGTTTTTGCCACCCACCAACGGAATGTCATTGATCCCGATCTCGCTGAACCATCTGATGTAAGAACTCTTTTGTGTGACTGAGGCCCTCGTTCCTTCCTCAATCGGTCGTTCCAGCGTTTGATTGGTTGGCATAGGAATCCTTTCATTCGCACAAGATTTCTGGCTTTCATCGGCAAAGAATCATCGTATTCGCGACAGGCAAACCGTGCCCCATCGATTGGTCAATGGCTTCACTGTCCTTGGCAAAAGAACACCGTTTCTTGCGGCCAAGAAGCCAAGACAGAGAAGTGTGACGCCGCAATGCCTCGTACAAAAAGGAGTCGAGATGAGCAAAATCGGTGTAGCGCCTGCGCGGATTCGGGCCGACATAAACTGCATGATCAGTATGATGTCAGCACTGATAGTGATCTCAGTCCTGTGGGCGGTTGCGTCTTTAGTTTTTTGCTTAGCCTTGTGTCGGGCGGCAGGGAGGCCTGTGCCCAGGTTGGAAGTGTTTGAGGACACGGGAAAAGTGGTGCAACTCCCGCATCCAGAGCCAGAGGCGGAGAGCAACGAAGAAACCGCTCTTTGAGCCAGCTAAGTTTCTGGACAAACGGCGCGAGATCAGGGGCAAATGCGTCGTCGCTGCCTCTGCTAAGAGAGGGGTCTGCCGGACGAAAGCCAGGGTGAACGTGCCGCGCAGGG
>QHPW01000173.1 GCA_003219675.1 Verrucomicrobiota bacterium | reverse complement strand
GATTGGCGCGTTGGCCTGGGCGACAATAAACGCTTCCTCGCGGTCGGCCGTCAGGTAATCGATATGGCCGGTCACGCGCCCTTTCTCGACCTTCCGGTAAGGGGTCTCGATGAACCCGAAATCGTTGACGCGGGCGAAGGTGGCCAGCGACGCGATCAGACCGATGTTGGGGCCTTCCGGCGTTTCCACCGGACAGATGCGCCCGTAGTGTGATGGATGCACGTCGCGGACTTCAAAGCCGGCGCGGTCGCGGGAGAGGCCGCCGGGTCCAAGCGCGGAAAGGCGACGCTTGTGGGTCAGCTCGGCCAGCGGATTGATCTGGTCCATGAACTGCGAGAGCTGGCTGCGACCAAAGAAATCGCGCACAACCGCCGAGAGGGCTTTGGGATTGATCAGCTTCTGCGGGGTCATCGCTTCCACCCCCTGGTCGAAGAGCGTCATGCGCTCCTTGACCAGCCGCTCGGTGCGCGCCAGACCGACCCGGCATTGATTGGCCAGCAATTCGCCCACCGTGCGCACACGCCGGCTGCCGAGGTGGTCGATGTCGTCCAGACTGCCTTCGCCTTTTTTGAGCCGCAGCAGGTACTTCGTCGCGCCCACCAGGTCTTCCTTGGTCAGAATGCGCGAATCGCCGTCTTTGAGGCCCAGCTTCTGGTTGATCTTGTAGCGGCCGACGCGACCCAGATCGTAGCGTTTTGGATCGAAGAACAGGCGCTTGATCAATGCGCGCGCGTTGGCCGCGGTCGGCGGGTCTCCGGGACGCAACCGGCGATAGATGTCCTTCAAAGCCTCTTCCTCGTTCTTGGTGGGGTCTTTCTTGAGGCATTTGATGATGATCCCGTCATCCGCAGTGGTGTCCACGACCCGAATCCTGGTCACGCCAAGCTCGGCGATCTGCTTGACCACGGCTTTGGACAGCGGTTCAAACGCGCGCGCCACCACGATGCCCTTTTCCTGATCCACCGCGTCTTCGATGAGCACTTTGTTCTGGATGTCGTCCAGATTTTCCGCCGCCCTGACGGTCAGTTCCTCGATGTCGTAAAACAACTTGAGAACGGGTCGAGATAAACGTAAAGCAAATCGCTGGTGTCGAACTGCGCTTCGTACCACGAACCACGATCCGGAATAATGCGGAAAGAATGGAGGATTTTCCCATTCGCATGCTGAGTGGCTTCAAATGCCAGGCCGGGCGAACGATGCAATTGGCTGACGATGACGCGCTCGGCGCCGTTGATCACAAACGTGCCCTGGGGCGTCATCAACGGCAGTTCGCCCATGAAGACTTTTTCCTCCTTGGTCCCGCCCTCGTCTTTCAGCAGGAAGGTCACGTGCAACGGCGCGCCGTAAGTGATCCCTTCGCGCAAACATTCCAGCCAGTCCTGCTTGGGCTCTCCGATTTCGTAGCTGTGATAATCGAGCACGACTTTTCCATCGTAGCTTTCGATGGGAAAGACCTCGGTGAAGACAGCCTGCAAGCCGAGGTTCTTCCGTTTGGAAGTGGCGACTTCGGCCTGGAGAAATTCGCGGTACGAAGTGATCTGAATTTCGATCAAATTCGGTGGCGCGATGACTTCTTTGATTTTGCCGAAGTTAATTCGTTCTGATCCACGCGATGGCATTTTTACCTCTGGTTTGTTGGCCGGCACCGGGCCGGTCGGTTGTTTTTGCTCTGGACGACACCCCGCCGGCGCCCCGGGTTCGCCCGGGAACTGCCGGCAAAATTTCAACCACACCCGTTTTCCCGATCGGTTCGAGATCTTGTTTCAATGCGATGTTTCGAGCGGGCAATAGCGGGCGGCGGGGAAGCCGCCGCCCATGATGTAATAAGTTACTTGACTTCGACTTTTGCGCCAGCTTCCTCGAGCTTCTTCTTGGCCGCCTCAGTGTCGGCTTTGTTGGCGCCTTCGAGCACCGGTTTGGGCGCGCCTTCCACCAACGCCTTGGCTTCGGCCAGCCCCAGACCCGCTTTCACCTCGCGGACCGCTTTGATCACGGCGATCTTCTTGTCGGCCGGGACCGAGGCGAGGATGACGTCGAAGGCCACCTTCGCTTCCGCCGCCGGAGCCGCAGCGCCGCCGCCCGCCGCCGGAGCGCCCGCGGCCGCCACCGCCACCGGAGCAGCGGCGCTGACGCCCCATTTGTTTTCGAGTTGTTTCACCAGTTCGGCGGTCTCAAGGACCGTCAGCCTGCTCAGTTCTTCTACCATGTTCGCCAGGTCAGCCATGTTCCCTTTCAGTCTCGTCGTCATCCGCGGCCACAGATGAATTAAACTCACGGCCTGTGAGCCGACGATTTACTTTGTTGTTGTCTGTTCAGTTTTCAGCCTCATCGGCCTGAGGAGGCGGAAAGTATTCCAAAATCATCAAGGGCTTTTATCCACCCGGGCCTGCAGCACGCGGGCCAGTTGGGTCGCCGGCGTGTTGAGCAGTCGCGCCAGTTGAGCGGCGGGGGCCTGCAGCAGGCCCAACAACCTGCCGCGCAAAACCTCGATGGACGGCAAATCCGCCAGCACCATCAATTCGGCGGTCTCCAGCCGCTGGTTGTTCAAATAGCCGAACTTCAGTCTGGGTTTCTCGAACTCGGACTGAAACGTCTTCAGCGCCTTGGCCGCGGCGGAAATGTCGCGCTGACCGGTCACCACCGCGAGTTGGCCTGCCAAAGCGCCCGCCAGGTCGGCCACTCCCGCTTCCTTCGCCGCGATGCGGAATATCGAGTTCTTTACCACGTGCACTTCCGAGCCGGCTTTGTTCAAACGCTTCCGCAACTCGGTGAATTGCCCGACGGTCAGGCCTTTGTAATCCACCACCAGAAAGAACGGCGAGGCGTTCAACCGGGTGACATATTCTTTGGTGATAAATTGTTTTTCGTCGCGCATGATGGAAAATCAGGTTAAGCGGCCGCCAAAAACTCACGCACGTCCAGGCGAACCGGCGGACTCATCGTGGCAGAGAGGGTGCAGCTTTGCAGGTAGGCGCCCTTCGCGCTGTGGGGTTTTGCCTTGATGACCGCGTCGATCACCGCGCGGGCGTTTTCTGCGATCTGGTCCGCCGTGAACGAAGCCTTGCCGATCGGCACGTGCACATTGCCGGCCTTGTCGATCTTGAACTCAACGCGTCCGGCTTTCACTTCCCTGACCGCCCTGGCCGTGTCCTCGGTCACCGTCCCGGTCTTCGGGTTCGGCATGAGGCCGCGCGGGCCGAGCACTTTGCCGAGCTTGCGGACCTCGCTCATGGCTTCGGGCGTCGCAATCGCGACGTCAAAATCCGCCCACCCTTCGTTGCACTTTTTAATCAGGTCATCATAACCCACGTGCTCGGCGCCGGCCGCTTTGGCCGCCTCAGCGGCCGGGCCCGGCTTGGCAAACACCAACACCTTCACCGTCTTGCCGCTGCCGTGCGGAAGGGGAACCGTGCCGCGGACCATCTGGTCGGATTGCTTCGGGTCAACGCCCAGCCGAAACGCCAGCTCGACCGTTTGGTTGAACCTGGCTTTCGGAAACTGGGTCAACACGGCGACGGCGGATTTGAGCGGGTACAGCTTTTTGGCATCCACCAACTCAAGCGCCTTTTTGTAACGTTTACTCGGCATGGTTTCTTTCGCAGCGCGCGCGGGCCGTCCGGCCCTTCAGCGGTTGTTATTTGGGATGAAGAGTATGATTACGGTTAAGATTAAGAGAAACAGCCTGAGCGGCGATCCCCATCTTAATCGTAATCTTAATCTTCATCTTATCTCTTTCTTCGTCAGCCGACGACCTCGATGCCCATACTGCGGGCGGTCCCCGCCACGACGCGGAAGGCGGCTTCCTCGTTGGTCGCGTTTAAATCTTTTGCCTTCAGCTTCGCGATGTCCATGACCTGTTTCCGGGTGACTTTGCCGACTTTTTCCTTGTTCGGCGTCTTGGAGCCGGTTGCAATCCCGGCCGCTTTTTTCAGCAGCACGGACGCCGGGGGCGACTTGGTGATGAAGGTAAACGACTTGTCCTGGTAAACCGTGATGACGACGGGAATCACCATGCCGGCCTGATCTTTCGTCGTCGCGTTGAATTCCTTGCAAAAGGCCATGATATTGACCCCCTGCTGGCCGAGGGCCGGGCCGACCGGCGGAGCGGGGTTGGCCTGACCCGCGGGGATCTGCAACTTGATCTGTCCAACGACTTTCTTCGCCATAGCTTATGTTTTCTCCACCTTCCAATACTCGAGTTCCACAGGCGTGTTTCGGCCGAACACGTTAACGGTCACTTTCAACTTGCCTTTGTCCGGGTCAATTTCCTCGATCACTCCGCTGAAATTGAGAAACGGTCCGTCGTTGATCTTCACGGTTTCGCCGACCTCAAAGCTGACCTTCGGTCTTTCGGTATCCTCGGACTCAGCGATTTGCGCTTTAATGACCTCGATCTCTTCCGGGCTGACCGGCACCGGGCGCTCGCCGCCAACGAAACCGATGATGCCCTGCGTGTCGCGAATGAAGTACCATGGCTTTTCCAAAACCCGCTGATTCTCATCCACCAACACCAGGTCCACGTAAACGTAGCCGGGATGCAGCTTGCGGGTGGTCACGGTCTTCTTTCCGTTTCGCACCTCCGCCACCTTTTCCATCGGCACCAGGACTTCCTTGATATACTCGCCCATCTCTTCGGTCTTGAGGCGTTTTTCAATGCTCTCTTTGACCTTCTGTTCCTGGCCCGCCAGGGTATGGATGACAAACCATTGGCTCTGCATGCAATCGCCCTTTTGTCTGTTCAATCAGTTTTCAACCCAGAATAAATCGTACCATATAGGACACCACAAAATCGACGCCGACCGTGAACGCGCCCAGAAGCGCCAGGGTGATCATGACCACGACGGTCGAACCTTTCAGTTCGTCCGCGGACGGCCAGGTACACTTCTTCAACTCTTCGCGGGTCTCGGCGACGTAGGTCGAAAGGCGCAACAGGTAGCCCTTGCGCCAGAAAAACGCAAACGCCGCGCCGATGGCCGCGACCCAGATGCCCAGTTTGACGTACCAGTCCAAAGTTTCTTTCCGGCGTTTCGCGTTGGCGGAGGGGGAGGGATTCGAACCCCCGATGGCGGTTAAGCCATAACGGTTTTCAAGACCGTCGCGATAGACCACTCTGCCACCCCTCCGGACATTCTTTTGGCAGGGCGGGAGGGACTCGAACCCCCAACCGACGGTTTTGGAGACCGCTACTCTACCAATTGAGCTACCGCCCTAACGCGCTGCCGCATATTTCTTCGTTTTGTTCGGGGACGAAAAAGGAGGCGAGGCAATCCCCGCGCTCCTCGATTCGTTTGCCTTCCATTTAAGCAACGACTTCGCTCACGCGCCCGGCGCCTATGGTTCGGCCCCCTTCGCGAATCGCAAATCGCTGGCCTTTCTCCATCGCCACCGGTGCGATCAATTCGATGTCCACGGAAACGTTATCGCCGGGCATGACCATCTCGACGCCTTGAGCCAGTTTGACCGTGCCGGTCACGTCGGTGGTGCGAAAATAAAATTGCGGACGGTAATTGCTGAAGAACGGCGTGTGCCGTCCGCCTTCTTCCTTCGACAGCACATAAACTTCCGCCTTGAACCTGGTGTGGGGTGTTATCGTGCCCGGTTTCGCCAACACCATGCCGCGTTCGACTTCCTCCTTCTTAATGCCGCGCAACAGCACGCCGACGTTGTCGCCTGCGCTGGCCTTGTCGAGCAGTTTGCGGAACATTTCGATGTCCGTCGCCACGGTTTTGCGGGTTTCTTTCAGACCCACGATCTCCACTTCAGACATCTTCGCCAGCTCGCCCCGCTCGACGCGACCAGTGACCACCGTGCCGCGCCCTTCAATGTTAAACACGTCTTCAATGCACATCAGGAACGGCTTGTCCACTTCGCGCGGCGGCAGCGGGATAAAGCTGTCGATGGCGTCCATCAATTCCTGAATGGCCTTCTCGCCTTCGGGCTTGCCGGCCAGCGCAGCGGTCGCGCTGCCGCGAATGATCGGAGTCTTGTCGCCCGGAAACCCATACTTGGTCAACAAGTCGCGGATTTCCATGTC
Organism: Verrucomicrobiota bacterium; assembly: GCA_003219675.1. GTDB lineage: Bacteria > Verrucomicrobiota > Verrucomicrobiia > Limisphaerales > AV2 > AV2. The sequence goes on along the minus strand of QHPW01000173.1, from coordinate 3,877 downwards.
CACCAAGTCCAACAGGTCCGCGTCGGCGAGGTCCACCTTGTTGAGAAAAACGACGATCGCCGGCACACCCACCTGGCGGGCCAACACGATGTGCTCGCGGGTCTGGGGCATGGGACCATCGGCGGCGCTGACCACCAGGACCGCGCCGTCCATTTGTGCCGCCCCGGTGATCATGTTCTTCACGTAATCGGCGTGACCGGGGCAGTCCACATGCGCGTAGTGGCGCGTGGCGGTTTCGTATTCAACGTGGGAAACCGCGATGGTGACTGTCTTGGTGGCGTCGCGAACCGTGCCGCCCTTGGTGATTTCCGCATAAGAAATGGGCTTGGCCAGATTCTTGCGCGACTGAACCTGGACGATGGCGGCCGTCAATGTGGACTTGCCGTGGTCAACGTGGCCGATCGTGCCGACGTTCACGTGCGGTTTAGTTCTTTGAAACGCTTCTTTTGCCATGCGATGTCCTGCGGTTGTTAGTTTTAGTTGTACTCAGGGCCTGAACTGGAGCCCATGATCAGGATTGAACTGATGACCTCGTCCTTACCAAGGACGTGCTCTGCCAACTGAGCTACATGGGCAACAGCTACTAATGTACGTACTCTATCTAATCCTGACTCCCGCAAAAAACGACAAAACACCATTGACCCTTCCTCTGCTTTTGAAATCCGCAGGGGCCAATGATCTTCTGGTTTTTCGCGATCTAACGACTGCCCGGAAAATTATTTGACACTTGCCAGGCTGTCAACGGCTTTTTCTTCATATTTTCCAATGGCCATGACTGAATCATTCCGGCCACCACCAGCCCACCTCCGGTTCTCCGTCCGGCGGGAACGAGTCAACGACCTCGGGCAAAGCCGGAGGCATGAAAGAATGGATGGCTCAAAGCCATAATGAAATCGAAACACCCCGAAGTCCAGCGGAAGAACTCCGTGGTGACGATGTCCGCGGCCGGCAGAGGGATCAGGCAACACTTCTTTGCACCAGACGCACCCACTCCTGGTTGTCGAGATACCACTGCACCGTTTCGCGCATGCCCTGCTCGAAGGTGTAAGCCGGGCTCCAACCCAGGTCCCTCCTGATCCGGGTCGCGTCGATCGCGTAGCGACGGTCGTGGCCTGGCCGGTCTTTTACAAACGCGATCCGCTTGCGCGAGCTGCCCTCGACATTCTGCAACCGTTCGTCAATTAGATCACAAATCAGCTCGACGACGCGGATGTTCGGCCGCTCGTTATTGCCGCCGATGTTGTAGGTCTGCCCTGCCCGACCGCGTGTCAACACCTGCCAGAGCGCCTCGGCGTGGTCGCGCACATAGAGCCAATCGCGCACGTTCATCCCGTCGCCATAAACCGGAATCGGCTTGCGCGCCAGCACGCTTTGAATCACAACCGGGACCAGCTTCTCAGGAAACCGGGAGTCCATAGGTGTGTTGATACGCCCGCACCAGCATGTCCCCCGCGGCCTTGCTGGCGGAATAAGGCGAGTTCGGCGCGTAAGGCGACGTTTCGGTGAAGGAACCGGTCGGCCCGAGACTGCCATAAACTTCGTCGGTGGAAACGTGGTGAAATCGTTTCCCCGCAAAATCGCCTCCCCAGGCGGCGCGGCACGCCTCCAGAAGGTTGAAGGTGCCGACAACGTTGGTGTGAATGAAATCGCCGGGCCCGGCGATCGAACGATCCACATGCGATTCCGCCGCCAGATGCAACACGTGCGTGATTTCATGTGCCTGAACCACCCGCAGGACCGCGGCTTTGTCGCGCAGGTCAACCTTTTCAAAAGCGTATTGGGGATGTTCCTCCACTTTCCCAAGGTTGGCTGGATGTCCGGCATAAGTCAGACAATCCAGATTGACCAGTCGCTGGATCTCCGGCCGATCGATGATGTGATGGATGAGATTTGAGCCAATGAACCCTGCCCCGCCCGTGACCTCGAGCCAATCCGCAATCGCCTGGTCCGGCAACCGGGCCGGCTCCGCGCGAAATGCCTTTTCCGCTTTCGCTGCTGCGTAGGCCGCGTGCAGCAGGCCCGTCGGAAAATTCCCGCCCGCGTTGTGCAACAGCAGCGGGTGCGGCGCGGCCAACGCAGCGGCGCCGTCAAACGCGCCGATTTTTCGCAGCCCGGGAACGAACAAATCCGGACGCAGCAGCAATTCGTCATTGGTCAGATCCAGTGAATCGCAATCCGCAACGACCGCGTCGGCCGCCGGCGCGGCCAACAACGCCCAAAGCCCGGCCCGACCCGACCCGCACAGCACCACCCGGCGGCTTTTGCTGTGCGCCTGCGCAAAAGCGCACGCCGTGATGCAATCCTGCACCCGTTCCTGCAAATCGGTGCGATTGTATGCGCTGAAAAAGAGGTCCAACCGTTTCCGCGCCGGCGCCGGCTGCGCATTCGTCCCTGCGCCGGTCAAAAAAGCGTCGAACAGAATCACCGAATGACCCCGGGCCAGAATTTTTTTCGCCAGTCCCGCCGGTGCGCCGTCCCTGTCCAGCCAGGCCGATGTGCCTTCCGGGTGCGCGAGGATGATGATCTCGTTGAGCCGATCCCGCGGCGGGCTGATCATCAGCAACGGCAACCGGTCTCCTTTGCCGGCGCGGCCGATCGCCAGGTGCGACACCGTCCAGTTGCCGGCTTTGCCGGCTTCACCCGCTTCCACCAGCAGGTTGCCCTCGGGAAAGTCCGCCTGCAGGGTGTGCTTCCACGCAGGCGATATCACTTTCTTGAAACGGTCCAGGGACTCCCGATCGCGCGGTCGCAGCGCGTCCAACTGCGCCCGGTCGCGTTGAATCAACGACTCGATGAACTTTTTCTCCGGCAACGCGCCCTCAGGCAGCTTGCCGTCCGGCCACACCCGCAAGTCCGGGTCCGGCTCTTTGGAGTAGGCTTCTTCCTTCGGCGACGACGGGTCCGGCGCCTTCAACAGCCACTTGCCAAACCATTGGTAAACCGCCTCGCGACTCGTCTGATTATAGTTGTGATTGAAATCGAACCGCACGTAACGCAACCGGTCCCCGGCATTGAACAGTTTGTAGATGCTCGCCACCGCCGGCCCCTCCATCGTCAAGGTCATCTTCGTCCAGTCACCCGTGGCGGCGACCAGAATCTGCGGACGCGGCGCCGGCACAGCGGCGATTTCCATGTTGGAATAATCGACGCGCAATCCGGGCGCATTCTCGCACGAGCAACCGCCCTGCATCGAGTGCGACACCATCACGATTGGCGCCTGCGCCGCCAACCGGCCGTCCACCGCACCGAGCATGAACGTTTGCGTGCCGCCGCCCGACGCGCCCGTGCACGCCAGCCGCGATTTGTCCGCGCCAGGCAGCGCCTCCAGAAAATCCAATGCCCGTATGCTGTTCCAGGTTTGTAATCCCATCAGGCTGATGTTCCAGAGCAGGTTCACCTCGTTCGTGGCGAAGCGCCGGTGCCGTTTGTAAAATTCTTCGCCCTGCGGCCAGTCGGGAAATCCGGTGTCGTTGTAGCCCACCATGTCGTAGGAAAACGCGATCATTCCCTGCCTGGCGAAATTGATGCACCGCGCGGCGATGCTTCCCTCGGCCGTGTCGGCCATCCGCCCGTTGGCCCAATGCCCGTGTGGATTCAGGATCGCCGGGAACGGCCCGTCGCCCTTCCCCGACGGCCGATACAGGTTGCCCGCGAGAAAAAAACCGGGATAAGTCTGGAAATGAACCTTCTCGACACTGTAGCCGTCGCGCTCGATCTTGCCAAAAATGCGCGCCCCCAACGGCGTCTTCTCCGGCAAAGGCCACAACCCGCAACTGACGAGAATCTGTTCGCGAATTTCTTTGGCCCGCGCTTCCCATTCGGTCTTCGACTCGATTTTTGGAAAGGCGCGCGGGGTGTTGAGGTCTTTGGCGGCCAC
>QHPW01000169.1:2484-2873 GCA_003219675.1 Verrucomicrobiota bacterium | reverse complement strand
GATACAAACTCCAGGCGAGTGGAGTTTCGCGGTGAGAGAGTTGAAGTGGAGTTATGAAGTCAGTGTTCGCGACACCGCATCCAAAAGGAACGCGGACTTCAGTCCGCTTCCCGGCCCGATGCGAGCGAACGCCGGAAAAAGTCGGCAACCCAGAAACATCCCGCGTTGTGCCAGAATCTATTCCGTGCTCCGGAAAATCGGAGCGGCCTGCGGCAAAATGGACGGAAAGGCAATGAACGCCCTCACCCCGGCCCAGAAGATTTTTGTCTTTCGCCGAGACTGCGTCCGCAGCCCCGGGAGAAGGAGAAACGTTGGCCGGACTCTGGGGTCTGCGGACACCCTCGTGATTTCTCACAGCCCTTGTCTCGAATAGTCGGGAAGCGGAGACA
>QHPW01000169.1:0-2393 GCA_003219675.1 Verrucomicrobiota bacterium | reverse complement strand
TTGCATTCGGACCCGCTGCGCGCCGGGACGTCGCGCGCTCCGGACGCCGGCGGGTTCAGGGGCGCAAGGCTCGATAAAAGTTCGGGGCGTTCTCTCCTGGGGGAGAGGGAAAGGGTGAGGGCGGGCCGCCTACCCAGGCCAACCACCTTGCGTTTTGGACGCAGGTTGCCAAGATAGCCGCGAACCGATTCGTGACCATTTTTCGCAAAACAACTTTTCCCACCGAGAAACCTCCAGCTCTGCCAGAATGAAGGTCCGCTGGCGAATCGCAGTTCTCGTCAGTGCCGCCATCGCGATCAGTTATCTGGACCGCCAGACGCTGCCGGTGGCCATCGGTGCGATACGCGAGGACATCCCCATCTCCAATCAAGTGAAGGCGTTTCTCGATTCCGCGTTCCTGGCAACCTATGGACTGATGTATCTCGGCGGCGGAAGACTGATGGACGCGCTTGGCACTCGGCGGGGTTTTACGATCATCATGATTTTCTGGTCGCTGGCATGCGCGAGCCATGGCGTGGCGACAAACGTCGTTATGCTGGCGGCGAGCCGCCTGCTGCTCGGCATTGGAGAAGGGGGTGGGTTTCCGGCCGCAACTCGCGTGGTCGCCGAATGGTTTCCTGCAACGGAGCGCTCCACGGCAATGGGCATCATCAACGCCGGCACTGCCGTCGGGGCGGTGATGGCGCCGCCGCTGATCGCGTTCGTGATACTGAACGTTCACTGCCTGCACATTTCCTCCTGGCGCTGGGTTTTCTTCGGCACGGGGACGGCAGGGTTGCTGTGGACGCTGTGGTGGGTCCGGGACTACTTCCCTCCGGAACAGCATCGTGGACTGGATGCGGACGAGCGGGCGAAGATCCCGTCCACGCCAGAACCGTCCGACCGCGCGCAACCAACGATTCCCCTGATGGGACTGCTGCGGTTTCGCGAGACGCGGGGCATTGTGACTGTGAAATTCCTGAGTGATGCGGCATGGTATTTTTATATCTTCTGGCTGCCCAAATATCTGCTCGACGCGCGCGGATTCGACATCAAGAGCGTCGGTTCCATCGCGTGGATTCCTTACGCGGCGGCGGGTGCCGGGTGTCTTCTCGGTGGCGGATGGTCGAGCTGGCTGCTCCACCGCGGCCATTCGGTGAATCTTGCGCGCAAAATCCCGCTGGGCGCGGCCGCGGCCGTTATGCCGTGCGTCGTTCTCGTGCCGCACGTTTCGGTGGGCTGGAGCATCGTCCTTTTCAGTCTCGCGTTTTTCGGGCATCAATGGTGGTCAACGCTCATCATGATATTGCCAACGGATCTCTTTCCGAAACGCGTGGTTGGCACCGTTGCCGGGTGGGTCGGACTGGGTGGTGCGATGGGGGGTGTCGTGCTCGGACAACTGGCCGGTTATCTGCTCGATCACGGCTTCAGTTATGCGCCGGTGTTGCTGATTGCCGGTTCGCTGCACGTGGCGGCGTTTCTCATTCTTTTGAAGGTTGTTCGTTCGCTCGAACCGTTGCCGTTCAATTCCCGAATCATTGCATGAAGATGGACACGATTCAGCGGTGCAGGGAAAGGAAGGCTGTTTATGCGAAATGACGCGCTCTCGATGTTGCTGGTTATCATTGTCACCCGCGCGCTGCACGGCGCCGATTCTTTTCCCGTTACGATCCGTGTGGACGCCGCGAAGACGAAGGGTGAGTTGAAACCGATCTGGCGCTTCTTCGGCGCCGACGAGCCGAATTACGCCTATATGAAGAATGGGAAAAAGCTCATTGGGGAACTTGGCGAACTTGCGCCCAAACGTGTTTACTTCCGCACGCACAATTTGCTGACCTCCGGCGACGGCACACCGTCGCTGAAATGGGGTTCCACCGGCGCATACGGAGAGGATGCTGAAGGCAAGGCAATTTACAACTGGACGATCCTGGACCGTATCTTCGACAGCTATCTCGAACGCGGCGTGCGGCCCTACGTGCAGATCGGTTTCATGCCGAAGGACCTTTCGATCAAACCGGAGCCGTATCAACACCACTGGATGCCGAGCGCTCGTTACGAAGAGATTTACACGGGCTGGGCCTATCCACCGAAAGATTACAGGAAGTGGGCGGAACTGGTTTTCCGATGGACCCAGCATTGCCTTGAAAAATACGGACGCGCTGAAGTGGAGACCTGGTACTGGGAGGTGTGGAACGAAGCGAACATCGGTTACTGGCGCGGTACGGCGGAGGAGTTTCGCAAGCTGCACGATTACGCCATCGACGCCGTGCGCCGCGCGCTGCCGACGGCGAAAGTGGGCGGCGCGGACACCGCGGGCAGCGGCGGAAAATTCACGCGGGAATTTCTGGAACATTGTTTGCGCGGCACCAACTCCGCGACCGGAAAGATTGGCACGCCGCTCGATTTCATTTCGT
>QHPW01000168.1:2716-7361 GCA_003219675.1 Verrucomicrobiota bacterium | reverse complement strand
GCGGTCACGTTCTGGGCGGTGGTGGAACATTTGATTCAGCCGAAAAGTTTCCTGGCCAAAGCGTCGTCCATCCTGAAGCTGCGCGGGCACTGTTTCATCCTGGTCCCGAACATGAAGTCGCTGGCGGTCCGGTTACTCGGCGCGCGATACCGCTATATCATGCCCGACCATGTGAATTATTTCACCGCCGGGACGCTTCGGCGATTTGCCGCGACCGAGCCGGCGTTTGAAGTCGTCCGACTGGGTCAGTCGCATTTCAACCCGCTGGTCATTCTGAAGGATTTTCGCCGCAACCAGGAGCGGGTTGCAGACCCGGAGCGCGCGCGCCTGTTGAATCGCACCACGGCCTTCAAACAGCACCCGCTCCTCAAGCCCGCAAAATGGCTTTACAACGGCGTTGAACGGCTGCTGGCCGCGATGGGGCTGGCGGACAATCTGGTCATCGTGTTGCGCAAGAAATTTTGACGCCGCGCGTGGATTTGGCGTTGACTCGACCGAAGTTCCTGGAGGAGTTTAGCCGCGAGTTATGGCAAAGATTCGGCGCGCACTCATCTCGGTTTACGATAAGACCGGGCTCATCCCGCTGGCGCAGACGCTGGTCGCGGCGAAAGTGGAATTGATTTCCACCGGCGGCACCGCCCGGGCTCTGCGGGAGGCCGGCCTGCCCGTCGTCGAACTGAGCGATTACACCGGATTCCCGGAAATGCTCGCCGGTCGCGTGAAGACGCTGCATCCGAAGATTCACGGCGGTTTGCTCTATCTGCGCGGCAATCCCAGCCACGAGGCGGAGGTGAAAAAGCACGGGATCCAGCCGATTGACCTGGTCGTGGTGAATCTTTATCCGTTCGAGCAGACGGTGGCCAGGCCGGACGTCACAATGAAGGAAGCCATCGAGAACATCGACATCGGCGGCCCGTCCATGCTCCGGAGCGCCGCCAAGAATCATTCGCACGTCACGGTGGTCATGGACCCGAATGATTATGGCGAGATCGCCGAGCAGATCAAAACCCGGGGCAATACCACGCTCGAATTCCGCCGCAAGCTCGCCGCGCTCGTGTTCGCCCGCACCTCGGCCTACGACGCAGCGATTGCCACGCATTTCATCAAGGCTTTTGGCGCGGCGCCTGCCGCGCCGGACAAAGCCGTTCAGCCCTCGTTGCCTCTGGAGAAAGCCGCGGCGCCGCTCCCGCCGATCCTGATTCTGGAGACGCCGCAGGCGCAGCCGTTGCGATACGGCGAGAATCCGCACCAGCGCGCCGCGCTTTACGGGCGGTTCGCCGATTACTTCCAGCAGCTGCACGGCAAGGAGCTCTCCTACAACAACATCCTGGATCTTACCGCCGCGGCGGATTTAATCGCGGAATTTGCGGAGGAGGCACCGACGCTCGCCATTCTCAAGCATACCAATCCCTGTGGCGTCGGGCAGGGCCAGCATCTGCGCGCGGCGTGGGACAGGGCTTTTGCCGCCGACAAACAGGCGCCGTTCGGCGGCATCCTCGCGGTCAACAAACCACTCGATTTGTCCTGCGCGGAAGCCGTCGCCGAAATTTTCAGCGAAATCATCGTCGCGCCGGAGTGGAACGCCGCTGCGCTCGAACTGTTGCAAAGGAAGAAGAATTTGCGCCTGGTCAAAGTTCTGAAAAATCCGCTGACCGCCGCGCCGTGGGACATTCGGAGCGTCGGCGCGGATTCGTTCCTCATGCAGGAGCGTGATCTGAAGGCGGTTGCGGCTTCGGAGCTTAAAGTCGTCACGAAACGAAAACCCACCAAAACCGAGTTGCAGTCGATGCTGTTCGGCTGGAGGGTGGTCAAGCATGTGAAGTCGAACGCGATTGTGTATGCCGGCAAGGATCGGACGCTCGGCATCGGCGCAGGCCAGATGAGCCGCGTGGATGCGAGCCGGATTGCGATTTGGAAAGCCAAAGAAGCCGGCCTCTCCCTCGAAGGGAGTGTGGTTTGCAGTGACGCGTTTTTCCCGTTTCCCGATGGATTGGTCGCGGCGGCGGAAGCAGGCGCCACGGCGGCGATTCAGCCGGGCGGCTCCGTGCGCGACGCCGAAGTCATCGCGGCCGCGGACGACCGCGGCCTGGCGATGGTTTTCACCGGAGTGCGCCATTTCCGGCACTGATTTGGCGACACGGTTCCGGAACGTTTCCGCAGGATTCGCCCGCAAAGGAGAAAAGAAGCGGGTCCGCAAAGGGTTGAGCGACCGATCCGACGGAGGACCTTTCTGGCCACGCGCGGCGCGGCTTACTTTTGCAGATACTTCAGCACTGCTTCGGTGCGGGTGTGAACCTTCAGCTTTTCGTAGATGTGTTTGAGGTGATTGTGGACGGTCCAGATGCTGATGCCGAGGGCGCCGGCGATTTCCTTGTCCAGGAATCCTTTGCTGACGTAATTCAGGATTTCCTGCTCGCGGGCCGTGAGACTGGCCAAACCGGGGGTTTCATCGCCCGGCCGCGTGAATCCGAACAGGCTTTGAAAATAGTCCCTGATTCGAATCAACGCTTCCCGGGCCGCAAGCGTTCGCTGGCGAGGCGCGCTCCGAATCGGCTCGAACAATTCGGTCGGCTTCCGCCGCCGGAAAATGTAACCGGCGGTGACTCCGCTGAGGGTGATGAAAATGTGGTCGCTGTCCTGGTAAATGCCGTACGCGAAAGCGGGAAGATCGGGCACGCGGCACTTCAGCCGCTCGAGGAATTCAGCCACCGGCATCTCCGGCAAGGCGCGGTTGACCAGGAGCAGGTCCGGTGGCTCGTGGACGATTCGATTCTGCGCTTCTGCCCCGCTCTTGAACACGCCGGTGCATTCGAAACCCGGCTGGCGGCTCAGCCAGAATACCAGCGTCCGGCGCACTTCTGTATCCGCCTCGACAACGAAAACCCTCCGGGTCTGCCCGGCCCCGTCGTTTGCCGCTGGAGGCGCGGGTTCAGGTTCGCCCGGAAAGGTGAACAGCGTGGTGTAGGTGCATGCCACCGGACTGGTGGACCAGAAAATGGCCACGGTGATTTCACGGGAAAACTGTTGAAACGCGGTTTCCCACCCCCGCGTCGCGATCGTCCGGTAAATTTTCAGCGCTTCCTCCGCCGCGCGCTCCTCGTCATCGGTTCCCAGTGGAAAGTAATGGGCGATCCCCTCCTGGTCCATTCTCACCGAGAATTCCTTTGAGTGCGTCAACCGGGCCTCCATGTATTTGCGCCGGATCAAGCGCTCCTTCCAGTAAAGCCTGTCGGATTTCGACAGTTCATGCGAGCGGGAGCTTGAAGCCGGCCGCGCCGAAGATGCACCTGGGCGTCCATAAACCCGCGCGAGCGCCTCCCAGCCCCTGGCGCGGATCAGTTGGTAGAGGGACTGCGCCTCTCTCGCCGCCTCCGGCCGGGACCGGGCGGCCAACGAAAACGTCCGCCGCCTGCCCCGGTGTTGAATTTTGACCGACCACTTTTTCACACGAATCGCGCGTCCCTTCCGCGTGTAAGTGTTCCGGAACACGCGGCGGCGCCAGAACGCGTCGGACCGCCTCATCGCGACCGATTGCCAAGTCAATTCCGCGCGCCCCCTGGCAGTGTCCTAATTTGCTTGAGGTGGGTGCGCCGCTGCCGCGGCGCACGGCGGTGCCGCAGCACCGCCGCCACCAAATTAGGACACTACCCGCCCCTTGTCTGGCGCGGCGGAGGGCCTCGAATCGGTTCGCTGCGCATTCGGGAGGCGCGTTTTCCCTTGATCTGGCCCCTGGCAACGCGATTTTAGAAACCCGGTGATCGATCTCACGGTGGCGGTGGTCGGCACCAGGCTGCCGTTGCCGCGCGTCGGGTCCATGCAGGTCGCCGGGGCGGCGGCAAGCAACGTTTCAGCGAACTTTCCGAGGCGTCTTCCAGTCAACCTCCCGCTAAAACAGGCCATTGTAAGGGAGCGTGCGGACCGTGCTACTCTAGTCGCATAACGGTAACGTTGTTTGTTCACCTGGTGAGGATCGGTCTGGCTCCGATCAAACGAGTGTTTTGCCGGGCGGGCAAAGGCGTTAGCGGCAGAGTTCCCGATGAATTCCTCAAGCAGTGCGCCGTTGGAAAAGCCGAAGGCCGTCTGGTCGTCATTGCCATCATCGCCATCCTTGCCGGACTGCTCTTGCCGGCGCTGGCCAAGGCCAAGGAGCAGGCGCGCGCGATCAAGAGCCTGGCCAATCTCAAGCAACTTGGGCTGGCGCTCACGATGTATGCCGACGATCAGAACGACGTCCTGTACCACGTTGGCGGCAGCATCCCGAACAACGGACAGTGGACCTCGAACCCGCGCACAACCTTCACGCTCCCGCCGGACCACGCGCTGGCCTACTGGGGGATCGCCTACATTCCTTACCTGGGCGGAATCGGAGGCAGACAGGTGTTCCGGTGTCCAAGCGCAAAGACGGTGGATGAGTGGCGGGAGACCGGCCTGCGGTATCCCGCCGAGTTCTGGCTCTACTCCAGTTATGGCATCAATGATTATGCGGGGCACGCGCCGGCGCCCGGCAATCCGCGCGACAAAGTGCCCGGCCCAAGGAAACTGTCAGCCGTCCCGAGTCCGACGACGATGATCATGATCCAGGATTCCGCCGAGCAGAAGATGGATGGGGGGAGTGATGATACCATCGCTTTTTGGCCAGGCGACA
>QHPW01000168.1:0-2701 GCA_003219675.1 Verrucomicrobiota bacterium | reverse complement strand
CGCTCTATCCGGGTGTGAAGTTCGAGTTCGAATGGTTTCGGCACAATCAAAAGTGCAACACCTTGTTTCTCGCCGGACATGCCGGTTCCGCAAAATTCCGCGGCGTCAAGTATGGCATTGACTATCGTTATTACACCGGCGACAGCCCGACCAACCAGAATTCCTTCTGACGAACCTGAGTTTTTCTCCCTTCTCTCATGCCTCTGTTTAAAGCAAATCCTGTCGGCCTGGTTGCCTGGGGCTTCCTGAGCGGAGTGTTGCTGGGCGTGGGTTGCACCAAAAGCAATCGGGCGCCCGCTGCGGCCGTGTCTGTGGAACAGGCGCCCGCGACGATTGAAACCGCGTTCCGGGATGCGCCCAGTGAGGCCAGGCAGCAGGCCACCGAGGCGGTGACGGCCTTGCGATCACAGAATGATGCGGCCGCGTTCGTTCAACTCCAAAACCTTTCAGGCCGGTCCGATCTGACCGCCGAACAGCGTCAGGCGGCCTTCGCGTCATGGATGGCTGTAAACCAGCGATTGCAACAGTCTGCAGCCAATGGGAACAGCGCTGCGCAAGACTTGCTCGAGAAATATCGGGCATCGAAATAGCCTCCGTATTTCCGTTGGAGAGGTTTTGTGTGGCCAACAGGCCTGAGCGCCACAGGCCATGACAGCGGTTGCGACAGAAGCGTGGAAAATTGGCGGTTGGTTTTTAGTTTGCGAACTTTTGTAACCCAAACCCTCGGCACACCTATGAACTCACATCTCAGAATCTGCATTTTCAGCGCAGCGGCCATGCTTGGCCTTTGCGGCGCCGCGTCGCTCCAGGCCCAATTGCCGACCGGCCAATGGGACTTTGACAACGGGAACCTCAACGCGACGGTGGGTCAGCCGCTGACCTACATTGATGGCCCCGGCGGTGCAACCGCTCAAGGAACACAATTCGGAACGACCACTTCTCTGGGTATCCCCAACATTGGCGGAGCGGCCGCGCAAGTGATGAAGTTTCCGGCCAACACCAACTTGAGCATGGGTTACAACATGCCGACTCCGGCCGCGGCGAACGGTGGTGGCGGCCTGGTGAATGACTGGACGATCCTCATGGACCTTCTCTTTACCGGCAGTTCGGATCGGACCTGGCGCGGTCTTATGGATGTTGACGGAAGTCTGGTGAGCGAGGACGCCGAGTTCTTCATTAACCCAAGCGACCAGCTTGGCACCGGCAGCTATTTTGGAAACGTCAGCTCCAATACCTGGCATCGCATCGGAATTGTTGTGAAGGCCTCTGCGGACAGCATGTTTTTCTACATCGATGGCGTACAGGTGGGGTCCCGAAGCGCGACCTCCGGGGCCACTCCCGCGCTGGACGGCCGGTGGGCCCTGGTTCCAGGAGGCAATGCCGCCTTGTTCAACGACAACGACGGCGAGGCCGCCAGCGGATATGTCAACAGCATTCAACTGCGCGAGGTTTCCCTGAGCAAAGGACAGATGGCGGCATTGGGCGGACCGCAGGCCTCAGGCATTCCTCAAACCCTGCCGGCGGTCCCTTCGTTCATCGAAAAGTGGATTCCGGATGCCGGGTACGCCCGGGCCAATGACGATGTGGGCGTCATCATTGACAAGGGCGACAGCACCATCACAGGCGTCACTCTCAAGCTGGACGGACAGACGACGAACCCCACGATCACACCAGGCGGATCACTGATCTCTGTAATCCTTGCCGCTCCGGGCCTGCCAACGCGAACGGATCACACGGTCGTGTTGAGCTTTAACGACAGTGCCGCGGGCGTGAAGAATTTCACCAACACGTTCCGCGTCCCGACGCTGTACGAAGATTTTGAAAAGCTGGTGCTGGGAGCGAGCGTGGACCCTGCCCTCGGCGGTGAGCCGAACACCGAGACAAACGTCTGGACGCAGACGCCGCCGCCCGGGTGGACCATTGACAACAGCAGGATGCCACCACAGTCCGACCCTGCGAGCGGCCGGCCGGAGTGGGAGGGCTGGAGTTTCGCCGATTGGAAATGGTGGTGGTCGGAGGTGGACAACCAGAATCGGTCGCTATTCGTCAAGGCGAGGGGCGCCATAGCGATTGCAGATGACGACGAGTGGGATGATTTTGGCGGTCCGGTGCGGAATCGCGGATATTTCAACTCCTTTCTGAGTACACCGTCCATTTCGCTTGCCGGTGTCGCGCCAAATACCCTGACCCTGAGATTTGATTCGAGCTGGCGTCCGGAAGGCTTCGATGATGCCGGTCCTGACGGCCTAGCGACCAACAATCAGACGGCGACGATCGACATTTCCTACAACGGCGGCGCGCCGATCAATGTGCTGCACTGGGATTCAAACCCCAGCGGGCCGTTCTTCCATCCCGATGCGGAGAACGAAACTGTCTTCCTTCAGCTGAACAATCCGGCGAATGCAACCAATGTGATGATCACTCTCGGCCTCACGCTCGGAGGAAATGATTGGTGGTGGGCCTTTGATAACCTGGTGGTGGATGCAGGTGGCATTCTGGCTCCTTCAATAACCAGACAACCTCAATCGCAATGGGCCTATTCGGGCGGTACCGTCACCTTGAGCGCGGGTGCATCCGGTTCGGAGCCGTTGACGTACCAATGGTTGCTGAACGGCACAAATATTACTGGAGCAACTCAAACGAATTACACAAAGTCCAATTTCCAGGCTTCGGATGCCGGCGACTACACTGTCGTCGTCAG
>QHPW01000167.1:5197-7188 GCA_003219675.1 Verrucomicrobiota bacterium | reverse complement strand
CCTGAGCGGATCGAGGAAAGACTTCAACGGCGTCGAATCCCAGCGCCGCCGCCTTCTCGCATCCGGCGGCAAGGTCATCCCGGAAAACGAACGGAGCGCCGCGCGCCTCCGGAATCAGAGAAATCGTAACGGCGGAGTGCATCTCGATCTGAATGCTTACCAGTTGGATCGTGTCGCGGTCAAACGAAGACCGGCGTTGGTAGTGTCCTGATTTGGTGGCGGCGGTGCTGCGGCACCGCCGTGCGCCGCGGCAGCGGCGCACCCACCTTAAGCAGATGAGGACACTACCGAAGAAAACACCCTGGCCCGTCTGACAGCGGCGCAAAAGTGCTGGCCACGCTCCGAGCCGGTTCCTATTGTCACAGCTCAGATCGCGACGCATCAGGAAAAATCGAGTGCTGACTTTGGGAAAATATTCAATCGGCGTCGGCGACCGTTTTGCCCGTCAGGCGAGGGCCCAGTTGCGGGCCTGTCTGATGGCGGCCGAACAAGGCGTCGAAGTCGTCCCGGTCTGGAACAAGTCCAACCGCGAGCACCTGACCATCGGCTCCGAGCCCTCCAGCGTGCGCGCCGCTGCGGACCAGGCGGTGCGCGAACTGAAGTGGGACAAGCCTTATCACGTGGACGCCGACCACATCCGCCATGAAACCGTGGACCGTTTCGTTCCGCACTCGGATTTTTTCACCATCGACGTGGCCGACTTTATTGGCCGCCCCGCCGATGCCGGCGCGGTGAAGGAATTCCTCAAGCGCCACGTTGAACTGGCCGGCAAAATCACGGTGCCCGGCATCGAACAGCCGCTGGAAATCTCCCATGCTGATGTCGAGCGGGGCGCGAACAAATTTTTGTTCGCCGTGCAGGAGGCGGGCCGAATTTATCGGCACATAGAAGAGAGGAAGGGCAAAGGAAACTCGATTACTGAAGTATCCATGGACGAGACGGACTGTCCGCAGACGCCGCCGGACCTGCTGGTGATTCTCGCGGCGATTGCCGACCAAGGCATCCGGCTCCAAACCATCGCGCCGAAGTTCACCGGACGCTTCAACAAAGGCGTGGATTACGTCGGCGATGCAACGCATTTCGAAAACGAATTCAACGCCGACCTTGCCGTCATTGCTTTTGCGATCAAGGAGTATGGCCTGCCGGCCAACCTGAAAGTGAGCGTCCACTCGGGCAGCGACAAGTTTTCGATTTACGCGCCGATTCGGAAGGCGCTGGCGCGATTCGATGCCGGTTTGCACCTCAAAACGGCGGGCACAACCTGGTTGGAAGAGGTGATCGGGCTCGCGGAAGCGGGTGGCGATGGTCTGGCGCTGGCGAAGGAGATTTACGCGGAGGCACTCGCCCACCTTGACGAACTCTGTGCCCCTTACGCGGCGGTGATTGACATCCGCGTGGAGAAACTGCCTTCGCGGCAAATCGTGCTAAGGTGGAATCGGGAGCAATTCGTCAACGCGCTTCGGCACGACCCGGGTTGCCCGGCGTTTAATCCACACCTCCGCCAGTTGTTGCACGTCGGCTACAAAGTCGCCGCGGGCATGGGCGGACGCTATTTGCAGTTGTTGGAGCGGTGCGCGCCGACCATCGCCAAAAACGTGACGGAAAATCTCTATGCCCGTCATCTCAAGCCCTTGTTCCTCGGCATCAACCCACGGGTCGATGCGGGTTTGCGGTCGCAAACAATTTAGCGAAAACCTGAACTGCGCCTGGGCCGCATCTTTGACACTCCCCGGGAGCGCCGGTCTCCGACCCGGCAGGTATTCAAAAGCATGCCGAAACGCGCCGGATCGGAGATCGGCCCTCCGCGGTGCCAGTCGAGTCGGGGCAGTGTTAAAGATGCCTCCGAGGTTGCCGGGGCCTGGATTCTCTGCTTGCCGGCCGTGGATTGTCGTGGTTAGGTGAGCAGGGCCCGCAAGCCGAATGACGCAAACAGCCGAGCTCGAGTGTTGTGGCCACTGAACAACATTGCAGCGGAAGGGAGAACCGATTGA
>QHPW01000167.1:483-5152 GCA_003219675.1 Verrucomicrobiota bacterium | reverse complement strand
GAATTGAGGAAGCGCCGTCATTATGAAAAACCGAGCGTGACGCTGCGGCGCAAGAGGAAGGCCGCGCGCTTTGAGGCCATGTTGAAGCAACGACACGCCGACGAGTAGTCGGTTTCAGGGGCCGGGGCAAAGAAACCGGAAAGCAAGCGTCGCCACTAGCCATACTTTTTCATGCCCTCGACGAGAGTAAAGAGAGATACTTATGGACCTGCAGTGGATCGGTGGCTGACGAAGGAAATGATGCAGCCAAACAGCGTAACAAGCCAGAAACAGAATATGGGCACGCAAAGCAGGGCGTAAATCACCTCCTGCCAGATTTCCTCGTGCGGCATCAACTGATAGGCTACGAAGGCAAAACCAGCCGGCAAGAACTGCGCCCCAAGCCAGAGAAAGCGGGCGTTCCGCGTAAAAACCGTCGTCTTATTCTCGTCGCTCACGTCAAACTCCGATGATCCATCCGTCAATAAGTTACTGAAAAAATGGAGAATCGCCAGTGCCATGATTCACGACCTGCCGCACTTTTCGACGCCTGCTCTCCGGCCAGCCACTCCCGGTGCGACTTGCCGCTGTCCAGCAGAACAGGAAAACCTACCGCGAACTGTTCTCTTTGGACTGCCCGGAGGACTTGCTTCCGATGCCACCTCCGATCAAACGGGTTCGTTCTGACTTCGCTGCTTGTTCCCGTTTGCGTGCCGCGGCTTTGAGCAATTCGCTCTTCACAGATCCGATGGTCAATACTTCAGCCATAACTCAAAAAGTGAGCACTTCAAATGCCACAAATCCCCTGCTGGGCGACCCCTTTTCCGGCTCTTCCAGCCGCAAAATGAATGAGTGATCAAACGCGCCCCGCTGGCAGGCTGACGTCCTGGCTAGAAAAGGCGCCCACCGCCGTCTTCGCCGTTTACGCCATCGTCGCCGCCTTCGCGACTTACTTCTGTATGTACGCCTTCCGCAAGCCGTTCGCCGCGGCGCGATTCGAAGGCGAGTTCTTCCTGCACACCAAAGTGGCGCTGAAGACGGCGATTGTGATCAGCCAGATCATCGGTTACGCGCTGTCGAAATACATCGGCATCAAAGTTTGCGCCGAAGTTTCGCCGACGCGGCGGGCAATCACGCTCGTCGCGCTGATTGCCTGGGCGGAACTCGCGCTGGTCGCGTATGGCCTGGTCCCTGACGATTTCAAAGTCGTCGCCATTTTCTTCAATGGTTTGCCTCTCGGCATGGTTTGGGGACTCGTGGTCTGGTATCTCGAAGGCCGGCGGACTTCGGAGTTCCTGCTGGCCGGGTTGAGCTGCTCCTATATCGTGTCGAGCGGCATCGTCAAGGACATCGGCCGCGCGATGATGGAAGGGGATGTGGCCGGCGGATGGCGCCGGGTGCCGTTCATCGGGAATATGATGGCTTCGCTGCTTGGAAAAGTCAGCGAGAGCTGGATGCCCGCGGTCACGGGTCTGCATTTTCTGCCGCTTTTCCTGCTGGCGGTCTGGATGTTGAATCAGTTGCCCCGGGCCAACGAATCAGACGTGACGGCGCGCTCCGAACGGAAAACCATGACCGGCGCCGACCGCCTTGCCTTCGTCCGTCAGTTTTTGTTCGGGATGGTATTGCTTTGCGCGGGCTATTTCTTCCTGACCGCTTATCGCGACTTCCGCGACAATTATCAGGTGGAGATTTTTGACGGTCTCGGCTACCCCTATGCGCTGAACAAGGCGATCATTTCCAAAACCGAAACCCTCGTGGCGTTTGGAGTCATGAGCGCGCTGGCGCTGCTCACGTTCGTCACGGACAATCGCCGCGGGTTGTTGGGCGCGTTCTCCATCATGACCGGCGGAGTGTTGTTGCTCGGACTGGGCACGATGCTGTTCGAGGCGCATGCCATCAACGGCTTCTGGTGGATGACGCTCACCGGGTTGGGTTCCTATCTGGCCTACGTGCCGTTCGGCTCGGTGCTCTTCGACCGTCTCATCGCTTCCACCCGCGCGGTCGGGACCGCCGTTTTTGCCATTTATCTTGCCGACGCCATCGGCTACACCGGCTCGGTGGGAGTGCAACTGTTCAAGGACCTGGCGCGAAGCGACATTTCGCGTCTGGGCTTTTTCACGGGATTCACCTGGTTCATGTCGGTTCTGGGGACGACCTGCCTGGTCGGCAGTTGCGTTTACTTTCTGCGCCGGCACCGGCGCGACCACAGTGGATCCCGATCATTGTCCGGGAATCCGGAAAAGGCCGGACGCGGCCTGCGCGAGACCAGCCAGGCCCGTGAGAGCCACCACCGCGATCAGCAGCTTTAGCGATTTGAGGAAGTGCACCAGTCGAAACGTCTCGCGGAAGCCGAGCGCTTTGTGGGCTTTCAAGCCCGCGGCGTTGTTCAACTCCGCATCGCTCGCCATCTCCGTCAATCCGCGCGCGGCAGCCCAGCGTTCCGCTGCCTCCACAAGTTTCCTGCCCATCCCCTTTCCCCGGAGGTCCGGCTCCACAAACCAGCCTTCCAGATAGGCGACGCGCGCGGACATGGCGCCATCGACGCGGTCGCGAACCGAGACTTCGGCAAAACCACCCAAACGACCGTCCTCACGCACGATGACAAACAGCGCGCGTGTGCCGGGGTGGTTGGCATACTCCTCCATCTCCCGCGCGTGCATTTCCGCGGAACAATCGGGCCAAAGGGTCCGGCGCAGGCGCAGCCATTCCGATTGATCCCCGGTTTCCCGCGGACGAATCAACATTTGGCTCAGACTCCGTAGTAGGTTTCGTAAACCCGCGCGGCCTCGAGGCGCGCCGCTTCCCAGGTCCAACTCGTTTCGGTGAACCGGTCCGGGCTGAGGCTCTTGACGTAGGCGCAAGGACGGCGGTCCAACAGGGATTCAACCAGCAGTTTGCCGATGCCGCCCGAGCCGGAGATGCCGTGCGCGTTGCAGCCGCCGGCCATCACGAATCCCTTCACACGACAGCTCTCGCCAATGATGAACCTGCCGTCCGGCGTGAACGTCGGCCAGCCTTTGCCGACAAAGCTCTTTTCCAAACCCTTTGCGCCTGGAAAAAGTTGCGCCAAACTCTTCTCGAACCCGTCGAGCACATCCCAGTCGGCTTCGACTCCCGCGGGTTCGCCGCTCAAGGGAAAGCTTCGCGGGTCGAGATGCCGCGATCTGGGCTCCCAACCGCCCAGCAACAAACCGCCGTCGCGCACGCGCCCGTAGAGCCTCAGTTCGGGAATGCGGAAGCACGGCAGGTCGGGCGCAAGGCCGGGCATGGGCACGGTGATGTAATACTCGTGGCGCACGGGGACGATGGGCAATTCAAGGCCGGCGAGCTTCGCGATGTGATATGCGTGGGCGCCGGCGGCGTTGATCACGTACTTGCACTCGGCGGCGCCGCGATTTGTCTTCACGGCGGTCACGCGGCCGTTTTTCACAATGATTTCCTCGACATCGGTGGACGTGGCGAAGCGAGCGCCCATTCGTTCACAAGCCCGTTCATAAGACCGGGTAACGCAACGCGGCGTCATCCACCCGTCGGACGGGCACCACAGCACCGACCGGGCGGGCGTGAAATCCATCAACGGCCAGCGCCGTTTCGCTTCGGTGTTATCGACCAAGTGTGCCTCAAGTCCGGCGTCGTCCGCAGCCCGTTTCAAGCCTCGAAATTCTTCGACGCGCTTTTCGCTCAGCGCGATGCGGAGCGAGCCGACTTCGTGCCAGTCCGGTTTGACATCGGACTGCTGCAGTTCGCGAAAGACCGAAACCGAGTGCATCGCGAGCTTGATGCGCGCGGCCGAGTCACGCACCTGGCCGCACAGCCCCGCGCCTTGCGAGGTTGTCACCTGACCGACATCGTCGGCGCGTTCGATCAGCAGAATGTCCGTCCTGCCCGCCCTTGCAAGCGCGTAAGCCGCGCCGCAGCCGACGGCGCCGCCGCCGATGATGATGATTTCAGCATTCGGGAGTTGATTCATTCTTATTGCTGTAGCAGCCGACATAAGGAGGCTCGTTTTTCAAAATCCGAAATCTGAAATCCGAAATCCGAAATTGATCGGAGCCTCCTGACGTCGGCTGCTACGAAGCGCTTTTCGATATCGTCTTCAGATACCACCGCACAAAACTCTCCACGTTGTATTCCTTGAAGGTTGAATATGGGCCGGGCGTGTAGGCGCTTGAATTCACGCCCTTCTGTTGCCGCTCACAGATATGCCAGTCCTGTTCGGACGTGAGTTGCCAGAAGGGCATGAGCTTTGACAAATCGTAATCCCGGCCTTCGATGGCCTTCTCGTCCACCAGCCAACACACGCGAATCGCGGTGAGCTGAGGCCCGGCGGGAAGGAGTCGCGTGCTCACGCCGTGGTCGCAACTCGAATGGTTCCAAAAGTTCGGCAACGTGCGAATCCGCAGCGTGCCGACGTCGGCGTCCTGATAATCCCCCATGAACGGCGCGACCTGTTTGCCGTCCATCGACTCGCTCACCCAGCCGTCCGCCAAGGGCGTGCGGTTGACGGCGAACCAGACGTGGTTCTCCGCATCGGGAAAGGCGCTCATTCCGGTCTGCTTGTGCGCGGAGGTAAGACCGGCCGCGGCCCACTTCTCTTCGTTCCGCGCGACTAGGGATGAGATCTCCTCCCGAATGCGAGGTGTCGCGTCATCGGCGTTGTAGTGATCGAAGTTCGCCTTGATGTATT
>QHPW01000167.1:0-463 GCA_003219675.1 Verrucomicrobiota bacterium | reverse complement strand
CTTCGCCACTTTTGCGCGGGCAAAACCTTGCGGCTTGAGCCACCGAGCCAGCGCCTGTCGGGCGGGCGCGAATGGCATCGGTTCCTTCGCAAGCGAAATGAAAATCAAGCCTTCGACTTCCTCGACGTGTACCGGGTGCAGGCCGAACTGCGACCTGTCAAAATCCGCCTGCATGCCGCGACAGGCGAGCAGAGTTCCGTCGAGATCGTAAGCCCATTGGTGGTAAGGGCAGACGAGCCGATTCACGTGGCCGCGCGCCTCGGAACAGATCAGTGAACCGCGGTGCCTGCAAACGTTGTGCAAAGCGCGGAGGGTCCCGTCCCCGACGCGGATGACGATGATGGAGTCGGTGTCCACCTCCAACGTGAAGTAATCTCCCGGGGTCGCGATTTCGCACGTGTGCCCGGCAAACAACCAGCCGGTTCGCCAGATGCGTTCGACATCCCTCCGGTAAATCTCGTCA
>QHPW01000170.1 GCA_003219675.1 Verrucomicrobiota bacterium | reverse complement strand
AAGGCGTCTAGCAACGGCTTTGGGCCAAGGCGCTGGCCATTGGCGGTGACGCGGAAGGACCGGCGATTCTGCTCACCGTGGACAACTGCGGCGTTTGCGCGAACCTTATTGACGAAGTCGCCGCGCGGCTCAAAAGCAAAACCGGCATTCCGCGCGAGCGAATCGCGGTTTGCTCCTCCCACACTCATTCAGGTCCGTGCACGCTCGGTTTCGCGCCCAACATTTTCGCCTCGACGATTCCAGCCGGCCAGCAGACGACCATCGAACGCTACAGCAAAGAGTTGACCGATAAACTGGAACAGGTCGCGCTGGCGGCCCTCGCCGACCGCAGGCTGGCGCGCCTGGCCTGGAACGAAGGCAGCGCCACGTTCGCCCGGAATCGTCGCACAGAGGGCGGACCGGTGGACCCGGCGCTGCCGATTCTTTGTGCGACGGGTTTGGACGGCCAGGTGCGCGCGGTGGTCCTGCGGCGACTGGGCCGGCTTTGCGCAGGAAGCTGTTCAACGCGATTTTCCAGGCGCCATCGCCTTTATCACCATCGGTTGCGGGGCGGATGCGAACCCGTTTCCGCGTGGTTCACTCGAGTTGGCGAAACGGCACGGCGAGGAAGTGGCCGCCGAAGTCAAACGAATGCTCGATGGACGCCTGACACCGATCCGGCAACCGCTCACTTGCCGAATGAAGCGCTTCGAGCTGCCCTTCGACAAACTGCCGACGCGCGATCAATGGGAGGAACGCGCGCAGCAGAGCGGCATCGTCGGTTATCACGCGAAGCGAAATCTGGAACGGCTCGATCGCGGCAAAACGCTGCCCGCTGCCCTGCCTTACGCTTCGGCGATCAACTGGCGATGGTCTTTCTCGCCGGCGAAGTCGTGGTGGATTATTCCACGCGTTTGAAGAACGAGTTCGACGCTGATCGCCTGTGGGTGACGGCCTATGCCAATGACGTGCCGTGCTACATTCCATCACGCCGCATTTTGCAGGAGGGCGGTTACGAGGCGGAGACATCGCTCTGGTATTACGACCGCCCGGCGCGACTGGCTCCGCAAGTCGAGGACCTGATCGCGGACGCCGTTCACGAGGTGACGCCGAAGGATTTTGCGGTGGATGCGAAGAAGGCCGGCTTGCCGCCGCCTAAATCGCCCGAAGCAGCGTTGGCCGCCTTTCACACTCGGACAGGTTTCACGGTGGAACTGGCCGCCGCCGAACCCCTGGTGGTTGACCCGGTGGCGATTGATTGGGGCGCGGACGGCAAACTGTGGGTGGTCGAAATGCGTGATTATCCCATGGGCATGGACGGCCATTGGAAGCCGGGCGGGCGCATCAAATTTCTGGAGGACCTGGATGGAGACGGCCAATACGACCAGGCGACCGTTTTCCTCGACGGCCTCCCCTTCCCCACCGGCGTCATGGCGTGGAACAAAGGTGTGCTCGTCTGTGCCGCGCCGGACATTCTTTACGCCGAAGACACCGACGGCGACGGCAAGGCCGATGTGGTGAAGAAAATATTCACCGGCTTCGCGACCGAAAATTATCAGGCGCGCGTCAACAGTTTGAGTCTTGGCCTGGATAATTGGATCTATGGCGCAAACGGGTTGATCGGCGGCACAATCCATCGCGTTGGAGTGACGGAGTATTGGAGTCATGGGAAGTGGACGACCAAAACCAGCACTCCAGAACTCCAACACTCCAATTCCCCTCCCATTGACATCAGCGGCCGTGATTTCCGGATGCATCCCGACACGGGCGAATTCGAGCCGGCGTCGGGCCTGACACAGCAGGGCCGCGTGCGCGACGACCGGGGCAACTGGTACGGCTGCGACAACAGCACATTGCTCTGGCATTATCCCCTGCCCGACCCCTATGGCCGCCGTAACCCGCACGTGCTGTCGCCGGAGCCGCGCGTGTTCGTTCCGGCCGATTCCGACCCCAACCACCTCTTCCCCGTCAGCCGCATGCTCGAACGCTTCAACGATCCCGGCTCGGCCGGCCGCACCACGTCCGCTTGCGGCCTGGGCATTTATCGGGACGATCTGCCGGGAACAAATTATTACGGCAACGCGTTCATCTGCGAACCGGTGCACAACCTCGTGCATCGTCTGATTCTCAAACCGAACGGCGTCACCTTCCGCGGTTATCGGGCGCCGGACGAACTGCAAAGCGAATTCCTTTCCTCCAAAGACAACTGGTTTCGTCCGGTGCAGGCGCGCACCGGGCCGGACGGGGCGTTGTGGATCGTGGATATGTACCGGTTCGTTGTGGAGCATCCGCGCTGGATTCCGCCGGATCGCCTCGCCAGGCTCGATGTCCGCGCCGGCGACGACAAAGGGAGGATCTACCGCGTCTATCCGCGCCACAAAAGCCTTCGGCCAATTCGCAATTTGTCCCGCCTGAGCGCGATCGAGCTTGCCGCCGCCCTCGAGACACCAAACGGCACCGAACGCGACCGTATTCATCTGGAGCTGCTGCGCCGAAACGACAAGACCGGCCTGGGTTCCCTGACGGCATTGTCCAGGACCAGCGGACACCCCGCGGTTCGGCTTCAGGCGCTGTGCGTGCTGGACGGCTTGAACGCGTTGACACCGGCGCTGCTGGAAAACGCGCTCAACGACCCCGATCCGGCCGTGCGCCAGCACGCGATTCGCTTGAGCGAACCCTTCCTCTCCGGTGATGCCGGGGTCCCCGCCGGCCCCGTGTCAGCGAACAAAAGGCCGGGACTCGAAGGAGTCGCGCCCCACGACTCGCACCTAGGCGCCGCGTTGCTGCAGCTTCTCCACGATCCGGACGCGACGGTTCGTTACCAGCTTGCCTTGAGCCTCGGCCAGTGGAACGATCCGCGCTCTGCTGAGGGCGCCGCGTTGCTGCAGCTTCTCCACGATCCGGACGCGACGGTTCGTTACCAGCTTGCCTTGAGCCTCGGCCAGTGGAACGATCCGCGCTCTGCTGAGGCGCTCGCTCAATTGCTTCAAAGCGGTCTGGAAGACCCCTGGCTGCGAACGGCCGTCGTCAGTTCCGCACCTCGTTTCCCGGCGATTATTCTGCGCAGCCTGCTGACGGATTCGACCGATTCTCCGGCGCGCAAATGGATGATCGATCAACTCATTGCGACGGCCGTCGGCACTGACAACCGGCGGGCTTTGGAACAGATGCTGTCGGCCCTCTCGCCGGCCCAGGGCAAGCCGGCTGAACTCTGGCAATTCGAGGCGTTGGGCAGTTTGCTGGATGCGTTGAATCGACACGGGCGGAACTTGCGTTCACTCTCCTCCGCTTCAAGCGTTGAAGTCGGCGCGGCGGTCGCGCGCGCCGAACAGGTGGTTGCGGACGCGCGGCGCGCCGTTCGGGAGGCGTCGGTTGACGAAGCGACCCGCGTTGCAGCCGTGGGTTTGCTCGGACACGACGCCGGACAGCTTGATGCCGACCTGGAGTTGCTGGAGCAGCTTCTCGCGCCGCAAGCGCCGCCTCGTTTGCAAACGGAAGCCCTGGCCGCCCTGGCGCGGACCCGCAGTCCGAAAGTGCCCGGACTGTTGCTGGCCGACTGGCCGCATCATTCACCATCCTTGCGCAATGCCGTTCTTGGCACCTTGTCGGCCCGGGATGAGTGGATCAATCGCCTCCTCGATGCGATTGAAAAAGGAACCATCGCTGCCAGTGAAATTTCGCCGGCGAACCGCCAGCGCCTGCTCAAGCGCGGAAGCGAAGCGATTCGAAGGCGGGCGGACACGCTGCTCTCCGGCAATCCATCGGGCAACCGCGGCGAGGTGCTGGCCAGGTATGAAAGCGCGCTGAATCTGGCCGCAGACCCGGCCCGGGGCGAGGCGGTGTTCGCAAAGGTCTGCTCGACCTGCCACGCGTTCGGCGGCCAGGGACATGCCGTCGGACCTGATTTGGCGGCCTTTCGCAGCAAGAGCCCAAAGGATTTTCTCGTCGCCATTCTCGATCCGAACGCCGCGATTGAACCGCGCTTCATCAATTACCAGATCGAAACAAAGGATGGCCGGTCCCTTTCCGGCGTGGTCAATGCCGAGGCCGCCTCGAGTCTCACCCTGGTGCAGGGCGGCGGGTTGGAGGAAAAGATTCTGCGGACCGACATCACGGAGATCAAAGCTTCGAACCTTTCGCTGATGCCGGAGGGACTGGAACAGAACATGACACCGCAAGACCTGGCCGACCTGATCGCCTACTTGAAACAGTCCAGATGAATTACACGACCGGCGGACTTTGGTATGAGTTTTTTCATGTTCTCAAAAGAGGGCAGACACGATTTTTATGACGGCTAACCTGTTTCGTTCGGCATCTCGGGTATGAAGCGTCTCATCTCATCGCTCGTTTGTTTGGCAGTCGGTATCGGCATCGGCTGGTATTTTGGGTACACTCGTCCAGCGTTGCGGATGCAACACCTCTACCAAGACGTGCAGAAGACCACCGGACTATCTGATGCAGAGATGGTCAAGCAACTTCCGGAGAGTCTGGCAGTTATCAAGCGTGAGGACGAGTCAGTCGCGATGGTCGCATTGAGAGCCATTGAGATTCTGGATCGTGGCGACGCACAAGCTGCCAAGAAGCATTTGGCATATTGGGTTGGCAGCTACTATCGAGTTTATCACGCCAACGGAGACACGAACCTGATTTCACGCATTGAGCGAGCCGCGACCACCAATGCGGAGATTGCGGCGGAGATCGCCAAGAAGATTCAGTGACATCATGACGATGCCGAACTGAGAAACCAGTTTTATGGAACTCGACTTAAGTTTTTTGTCGCGGCTCCACACCAACCCCCAAACCTCAGCTCTCTCCCGCGACAAAAAACTTAAGTCGTTAGGCCGCTTCACACGTCATGAGTATTCGCACATTCACCTTGCCGTTGAGTTTATCGCTGTCCGTAAGTTCGTGTACGAACGAGCTCATGGACGCTGCAGGACCAAGAAGGCTGAGGTTGTCATGCGAGTCAAATGACGCGGCCTAATCGGGTAGCCGAGGGGATTGACCCCTCGGCCCCCACACCACCGTACATGCGGGTCCGCGTACGGCGGTTCCTGGCAGTCCTTGCGGATCAATCAGCACTCTTTCTCTGCCACGGTGATCGCTGTCCGGCAGCTCAGCCAATCGGCTTCATCGCTCCGGGACAAGACCACCGATGGTCGTGTCTGCCTGCCAAGTTCAGCCCTTCCCGGGTTGTGAGACCGTCCGGTGTCATCACCGGCTCGTTGCTCCCGGTACTATGGCCTCTGCTGACTCCTGTTCCCGCACGACGATCCTCTCGAACCGCCGCGCCCTTCGTTGCCGAAGAGCCAGGAGCACAGGCCTCCCTGAGTAAGAACGTGAACTCTCCCTGAGCAACCGGATCATTTACCTCCGGAACTGAACACTGGATTTTGCTGTGTGGTGCCAGCTTGTCCATTCTGTCAGCCTTATATGATCTTTCTATTCGTCGGCTCACCAGGTTTGACCGGTGGCTTCCTTCCCACGGAACCTCGCGGTTCCGCAGTTGCTTCGGTCTAGTGCTTGCGTCATCCTGCTGCCCATGAAGGCCAACCGGATGACGGTGTTCCCGCACAGGGGACTTTCACCCCATCAGTTCACGCCCATGTCAGGCGCACACAAACCGGCTGCAGGCAACGCCGGGATCGCGCCTCAGTTGACAAGCGGACATCATTGGCCCGTCGTGCCTGAGCCGGAGCGTTCGGCTCCACGTCTTGCCAGGTCATGCGCGTGAGGAGTGTCATCATTCTAAGCGCGGTGCTCGGCATCGGCATCCTGTCTTGGATGCTTATGCGCGTGGATTCTGCTGACCTGCCTTGTCCAGTCGTGCGGTTCGTCGAGAGCAAAGGCCGAGGCGTCGATCGGATTGCGGTGTTCGCCGTTACAAACACTGCATCACGAAAGGCAATCTGGATCGGCGACGTCCAAGTTCAGGTCGCGGAGGATGCGGGTTGGCGGACTATCTCGCAGCAGGAGTTCCGGGTGTGGACCTTTCTTGAGCAAGCACCGAAGCACTTCCCGCAGCTTCTGGAGGCGGGGGCCCACCGGATGTTTAGCGTCGACTGGCCTGCGGCTCAATCATGGCGCGCGAATGTCGAGTATCGTAGAGAAGCGGAGGGCATCGAGGCTCTGGCAGTCAAGGCCCGGATCATGTGGGCAACACGGAGCATGCTTCCTCTGAGAGGGCGAGCGTCTGTCGACCCCCAATGGGCCGCTAGCGTCGAGGTGCGAGACTCCAGCCGAACACCGTCGCTCTACCGAATGACGGCCCCGCGACGCTGCCCGGCAATTCGGGAGTCACGGACGGACCGCCATCGGTGAGCTGATTCGTCTAGCTAGGGCGGCTGACCAGTCCCCGCCTGCACATCTCACGCCGACAGGCCCGGCCGTTTACGGCAGAGCTTGCCCCAGCCAGAGTCTCCTCCAACCAGGGTCTGCTATCACTACTCGGCCCGACCACCTATTGCCGAGGCGAGACTCTCACCCGCTCGCATATCAAAGATCAAAGGCTGCACCAGAAGGTAACGAAGAGAACGGAGGGATTGCTTGATTCTCCGTTTCCTGTTGCCTCCTGTAAGGAAGCTGCGTTTCGCCCGGCCGTTCTTCAGAGCGATTTGCGCAAGGGATGATCTTCGGTCCCCAGCAGCGTCAGCACCGGCCGCCTTCCGTGGCTCACGCTTTTCTTTCGGCGACGCACTCGGACGTTTTAAACAAAAGTCAACGAAGAGAACGAAGAAGGTCTTGCATCTTTGTTTCCTTGGTCTCCTTCTGTTGATTTTACAGGAGTTCACGGGATAGCGCGGCTTTCTTTTCGTGTATTTCCCGTGGTTCGCGGTTAAAGTTCGGAGCGAGTTGGATCAGAGATTTTTTGACTGATGAGTGTTGGATTGCCGAACCAGAGCGTGGAGCCCAACGCCGGGGAGCGTCCCGGGTTTGCCGAGAACTCGCGGGTTGCCCTGAGCCATCGACAAGCGATGCATCGAGACAGCGGAGGGAATCTTTTGACCACGGATGTTTCTTTATCCGCGCAATCCGTGGCATCCCGTAACTTACTTGTCTTCGCAGTGGCCGGGCCGGCCGCCACTGTCAGGTCGTGAAAGAGTTGGCCGGAGATTTGGAGTGATGAACACATCGGTGGCTTTCTCATTGCGCCAGTGATTTTCGTCGGCCCGGTCCTTTGGATGGTTTATGCGGCACGAATTAGAGAATCGAAAAACGCAGCCTAAGAGCGCTGCAGCTTGCTTGTCGCGAATGTGAAAGCCGAGACTGACGATGAAACCAATCAAGCTCACAGGCAAAATAGTTTTTCAATTGTTCACGTTGGTCAGCGGCATCGGGTTGGCGCTCATGCAAACGAGTCATGCCCAACCTGTCCAGCGTGCTTATCTCAAAGCTTCGAACACAGCGTCGAATCATTATTTTGGCCGCTGACACTTTTGGCGGTTCGGTCGCTGTGTCCGGCGATACTGTCGTGGTCGGAGCGATTTTCGAAGACAGCAATGCCACGGGTGTGAACGGCGATCAGAACAACAACAACGCCATCGGTTCAGGCGCGGCATACGTCTTCGTGCGCAGCGGCTCGAACTGGAGCCAGCAGGCCTATCTGAAAGCTTCGAACACCAGAGCAGTTATCAGCTTCGGCGGCGAGGTAACAATTTCCGGCGACACGGCGGTTGTCACAACATCTCTGGAGAACAGCGGTGCCACCGGCGTGAACGGGAACCAAAGCGATACCAGCGCCTTCGGGGCCGGCGCGGCGTACGTGTTCGTCCGTAGCGGCACCAATTGGAGTCAGCAGGCGTATCTCAAAGCGTCCAACAGTGAAATGGATGACGCTTTTGGTTGGTCAGCCGCGGTGTCGGGCGACACAATCGTACTTGGGGCAAACGGAGAAGACAGCAGTGCACGCGGGGTCAACGGCAACCAGAGCAACAACAACGCGAACAATTCCGGTGCAGCTTATGTTTTTACACGTCAAGGAACGAACTGGAGCCAGCAAGCATATCTGAAAGCATCCAACGCCGTGCGCGACGAATCTTTTGGTGACTCAGTGGCTCTATCGGGAGACACGTTATTGGTCGGAGCGATTCACGAGGACAGCAATGCCACAGGCGTGAATGGAGACCAGAACAATAACAATGCTTTTTTCTCCGGAGCGGCGTACGTCTTTGTGCGAAACGGGACGAATTGGAGCCAGCAAGCTTATCTGAAAGCTTCCAACACCGACGCGGGCGATCTCTTTGGAGTCTCGGCGGCGCTGTCGGGCGACGCTGCGGTAATTGGCGCGCTTCACGAAGCCAGCAACGGTGTTGGTGTAGATGCGGACCAGAGCGATAACAGCGCCGCAAACGCTGGTGCGGCCTACATCTTTCGCGGCCTCGGCAACGGTCCGCGGCTTGCATTGACGCCGGACGGCAGCGGCGGATACATTCTCCGCTTGAACGGCGCGCCGGAAGTTCCTTACCAGGTCCAACGCGCCCCCAGCGTAACTGGACCCTGGGAAATTCTCGCGACGAATACAGCACCAATCTCCGGCCTCGTCGAATTCAGTGACATAAATCCACCGCCTGCTCAGGCATTCTACCGTACTGTCCAGCCGTGAGATTGCTGGATGCGGTATAATAAAGTAACATGAACAGAATGTTGCCTATCATGGGTTTAGCGCGGCTCCTATTTCGAGCCGCCGGTTCATCCGGCTGTGGCTCAGCTCCGTTCGGCAGCGAGAGCACGTTGAGTTTGGAGGACAGATTCTTGACCGCGGACCACGCGGAATACGCGGATTTGTTTCATGTATTTGGTGTTTCGCGGTTGCATTCCCAGCGAGCTCCGAACAGGCAAGATGCCTGTCCTACTCTCTGCGGTTCATGGGAAGCTCCAACGGTTTTCCACCCGCACATCAGCTCCATGAACCCTGGGCGTAGCGGCGTCTCGGCAGAGCGCCGCAGTTCCTGACAACAACACGCCAGCGGCGCTCTGCCGAGACGCCGCTACGAGGGGATCGGTGTTGCCCACAGGGAATGCTTGTTCCAGTTCTGCCGGGTCGGTTATGATTTGGGACGTAGCCCCGAATCTTATGTTTGGAACGCGATACATTGGCGGGACTGGATCGCTGACGCCTTGTCAACTCCTCGTGACGCTGATGCTAGCGGTTGGCCTGCCTGGCGGGCATGCCGCAGCGCCCGACACGGACAGGCCTAAAGCCGACCACTGGGCATTCAAACAGTCAGTGCGTCCGCCCATTCCAAAAGTGAAAAATGCGGGGTGGGCAAGGAATCCCATTGATGCCTTTGTGTTGGCGCGATTGGAGGCTGAAAGACTCGCCCCTTCACCGGAAGCCGACCGCATCACGCTGATTCGCCGACTGAGCTTCGATCTCACCGGTTTGCCGCCCACGCCCGAAGAAGCGCGGCAATTCGCTTCGGACACCAGCCCGGACGCGTACGAAAAGCTCGTGGATCGCCTGCTCGGCTCCCCGCGTTACGGCGAGCGCTGGGCGCGGCATTGGCTGGACACCGTGCATTACGGCGAAACGCATGGTTATGACAAAGACAAACCGCGTTCCAACGCCTGGCCATATCGCGATTTCGTCATCCGCGCCTTCAACGAGGACGAGCCGTACTCACTCTTCGTCCAGCAACAACTCGCCGGCGACGTGTTGTTTCCCGACAGCGCCGAGGGCGTGGTCGCCACCGGGTTCCTCGCCGCCGGCCCGTGGGACTACGTGGGCCATGTTGAATTGCCCGAGACCAAGACCGATGGGCTGATCGCGCGCTACAACGATCGCGATGACATGATCATGAATGCCATGTCCACGTTCCTCAGCCTCACCGTCCATTGCGCCCGCTGTCACGACCACAAGTTCGACCCGATTTCGCAGGAGGAATATTACGGTTTGCAAGCGGTGTTCGCCGGCGTGGACCGCGCGGACCGCCCGTTCGACACCGATCTGAAGACCGCTGCGCGAAGAAGACAATTGACGGCTGAAAGGGCGAAATGCCTGGCGCGACAAAAGGCGATCGATGAAATGGCAGCCAAAGTCACCAGCCCGGAAATCGCGCACATCGATTCACGGTTGAGCGAACTGAAGCAGTTGAAAGCCGAAAGCGCAACCCTGGAGCAGGAGCGCCAACAACGCGTCGAGGAACAGCTCGACGCCGCGACAAAATCCGAACGGGCGCAAATACGCCGACAACTCTACGTGGTGGACAAGGAAATCGACGCACTGCCGAAACCCCGGATGGTTTATGCGGCGGCGAATGACTTCGCTCCGAGCGGAAGCTTCGTGCCGCCGCGCGTTCCGCGCCCGGTACATCTGCTCAAACGCGGCGACGGCCATTTGGAGATCGCTGACGCGAACGACGAAGGCAGTCGTCGCGCGGCTTTGGCCCTGTGGATGACTGACCGGCGAAACATGCCGGCACGCCGCTCCATTGTGAATCGGGTCTGGCAATATCACTTTGGCCGCGGCATTGTCGAAACGCCCAACGATTTTGGCCACATGGGAGCGGCACCCACCCATCCGGAACTGCTCGACTGGCTGGCGTATTGGTTTCTCGACAACGGCGAGTCACTGAAGCAATTGCACAAGCTCATCGTCACCAGTGCCACCTATCGCCAGACGTCGCGAAATGATCCTGCCCGGGCGCGTCTCGACGGCGACAACCGTTTTCTCTGGCGCATGAACCGGCAGCGGCTCGACGCCGAAGCCTTCCGCGACACACTGCTGTGCCTGGGCGGCAAACTCGACCTGACGATGGGCGGCCCTTCGGTTCGGCAGTTTTTCTTCAAAGACGACCATTCACCCGGCTACGATTACGCGCAATTTGACGTGAACGGACCCGGCAGCTCCCGGCGCAGCATCTATCGTTTCATCGTCCGCAGCGTGCCGGACCCGTTCATGGAAGCGCTGGATTGCCCGGATGCCAACCTGCTCACGCCCAAACGCAACGTCACGCTCACCGCGCTTCAAGCCTTGTCCACGCTCAACGACGCGTTCGTCCTCCGGCAATACGAGAATTTCGCCGCGCGACTGCAGCGGGAACGCGCCGATTTGCCGAAGCAGATTGAGCGGGCCTGCCAACTGGCTCTGTCGCGAACACCGCGTCCGGACGAAGCCGGCCTCCTGCTCGTTTATGCGAACAAACACGGCCTGACCAACGCCTGCCGCGTCCTTCTGAACGGCAGTGAGTTTGTCTTCGTCGATTGAGATATGAACCCGCCCCACCCGCTTCTGTTGCTCTCGCTGCTCGCCGGGGTTTTGTGCTCGAGCGGCTCCGGACGCGCGGAACCCATTCCGGCGCGCGAGCGCGTTCTTCCGGACGACTGGGGCTTCCAACCGCTGAAACGGCCCCTGATCCCTGCTTCACCCGGCACGCAACACGCCACACTCAACCCGCTCGACGCCTTCATTCACGCCAGGCTGGCCGAACATGACATTGCGCCCGCTCCCGAAGCCGACAAACGCACCCTTCTCCGCCGCGTTTACTTCGATCTCATCGGCCTGCCGCCGGCCCCGGAGGAAATGCGCGCGTTCCTCACCGACAGGTCGCCCGATGCCTACCCGCACGCCGTTGACCGGTTGCTTGCGTCGCCGCGCTACGGCGAGCGCTGGGCGCGCCTTTGGATGGACGCCGCACACTTCGCCGAAACGCACGGGCACGACCAGGACCGCATCCGCACCAACGCCTGGCCTTATCGGGATTACCTCATCGCGTCGTTCAACAGCGACAAACCCTACCCGCGCTTCGTCCAGGAACAGATCGCAGGCGACGCGTTGTTTCCAGACGATCCGCAGGCCGTGGTGGCGCTGGGGTTTATTGCCGCGGGGCCATGGGACGAGAGTTCGTTGCGCGACATACGTGAGGACACGATTGACCGTCAGATTGGCCGTTACCTGGATCGCGACGACATGGTCACGACCGTCATGCAGACCTTCACCAGCACCACGGTCCAGTGCGCGCGTTGTCACGACCATAAGTTCGATCCCATCCCGCAAGCCGATTACTATGCCCTGCAAGCCGTGTTCGCCGGCGTGGATCGGGCCAACCGTATTTACGATGCGAATCCGGCTGAACACGCGCGCCGCCAGGCGCTGCTCCGCCTTCACAAACGCGTCGAGCGCGGGGACCGTTCGGTGTTGCTCGCCGCCGATACATTACGCGAAGTCGCGAATTGGGAGCGCACGCTTGCGGAACGCAAAGTCGAGTGGAAGGCGCTGGAGCCGCAGACGTTCGTGTCGGTCGGCGGCGCCGCGGCTTCTCCGCTGCCGGCCCTTACGGCCGTGCGGCTGGAAGTTCTCACCAACGACTCATTGCCGAGGCAGGGTCCGGGCCGGCAGGACAACGGCAACCTGCACCTGAGCGAGTTTCAGGTGTTGCTTTTCGAGTCGGGCGCAACGCAACCGCGTGAGCTGCCGTTGGTGAATCCTTCCGCGGACTTCAACCAGAGCGGCTGGACCATCGATCACGCGCTCGACCGGAACGAGAAGACCGCCTGGGGAATCCATCCCCGGGTCGGCGAAGCCCATCAGGCGGTGTTCGAATTGAAAGTCCCGCTCCTGGTTCCGAGCGGCGCCACGCTCACGTTCGTGCTGAAACAACTCCATGGCGAGGGACATCTTATCGGCCGACCTCGCCTTTCGGTGACCGACGTTCGACCACCGGCGCGCGCGCGCCTCCTGCCGGCGGACATCGAGAGGATTCTGGCGGCGCCACCGCCGCGGCGCAGCGACGGTCAACAGGCGACGCTGGCCGCCTTTTTCCTGAAAGAGAAAATCGCCGCCGAACTGGCGCTGTTGCCGAAACCTTCGCTGGTTTACGCCGCCGCGCCTGATTTCGAGCCCGATGGCGGCCTCAAGCCCGCAGGCGCGCCGCGTCCGGTGCACCTGCTCAAACGCGGTGACATCAACAAGCCGCTGGGACCGGCGTCTCCCGGCGCGCTGGCGTGTGTGGGCGCGTTGCCGGCGCGGTTCGAGCTCGCGGACGGCAACGACGAAGGGATGCGCCGCGCCGCGCTCGCGCGGTGGTTGACGCATCCGGACAATCCGCTCACGTGGCGTTCCATCGTGAATCGCGTGTGGCACCATCACTTTGGCCGGGGCCTGGTGGACACGCCAAACGACTTCGGCAGGATGGGCGGCAGGCCGTCGCATCCCGAACTGTTGGACTGGCTGGCGGTGTGGTTCCGCGACGAGGCGCGCGGGTCGTTGAAACAGCTTCACCGGCTCATCGTCACGAGCGCGACCTATCGGCAGTCTTCAACGCCGGTGGGGCGAGCGTCCTCGCGAGCCTGGATTCCTTCGCAACAGGGCTCGTCGGGAGCCTCGCCCCACCATTTTGATCAGGACAACCGTCTGCTCTGGCGGATGAACCGCACGCGGCTGGACGCCGAGCAGGTGCGTGACGCCATTCTTCAGATTTCAGGCTGCGTCGATCTTCGCATGGGCGGCCCGAGTGACATGCAGTTCGACCTGCAACCCGGCATCCACGTGACGCCGAAGGTGGACTACACAAAATTCGACGTGGCCAGTCCGGCAGCGCGGCGGCGCAGTGTCTATCGTTTTCTCTTTCGCACGCTGCCGGACCCGTTCCTGGACGCGCTCGATTGTCCCGCGGGCGATCAGCTCACGCCCGTGCGCAACGCCGGCGTCACCGTGCAACAGGCGCTGGCGATGTGGAACAGCGCCTTCGTGGCCTATTACGCGGAACGGTTCGCGGCACGGCTGGAATCACTCGCCAAACCCGCCCGGGATCGGATCGCCCTGGCTTGCGAACTTGCGCTGAACCGGCCGCCGAGCCGTGAGGAAATCGAAGACTTCACGGCCTATGCGGAGAAACATGGTTTTGCCAATCTTTGCCGGCTTATTTTCAACAGCAACGAGTTCATGTTCATCAACTGAAGAATCCATGACCGGGTTTCCATCTCCAGTTCCGTTCCTGTCGCGTCGGGAATTCCTGTGGCGTTTTGGCGGCGGCCTGGGCGGCGTGGCGCTGGCGCATCTGCTCGGTGAACACGGGCTGCTGGCCGCCGGTGAACCGGAAAACTCCGCGCCTCCAGGTGCGACGCTGAGAGGATGTTTGCGGAATGGGGCGCATCATCCCGCACGGGCGAAGCGGGTGATTCAGCTTTTCATGAACGGTGGCGCGAGCCAGATGGATTTGTTCGATTACAAACCCGAGTTGGTGAAGCGCCACGGTCAGAAGTTCGATCCGGGCACAGGCGAACGCGTCGAGGCGGCCACGAGCGAGCCCGGCACGGTGCTCAAGCCGGGCTTCGAATTCAAGCAGCACGGGCAGTGCGGCCGCTGGGTGAGCAGTCTGCTGCCGCATCTGGCAGGGCGCGTGGACGACCTGGCATTCCTCATGGCGATGGTGTCAAGGACGAACGTCCACGGCCCGGGAAGCTACTTGATGAACACGGGCTTTCTGCTGCCGGGCTTCCCCTGTTTCGGCGCGTGGATCAGTTATGCCCTCGGATGCGAAACCGACAACCTGCCCGCCTTTGTGGTTCTGCCGGACCCGAAAGGGCTGCCTTACAACCAAAAAGGCAATTTCAGCTCCGGCTTTCTGCCGGTGACGCACCAGGGCACGGTCATCAACACCGGCGCCCCGGAACCCGTCGCGCACCTGCGGGCGCCGTCTTCGCAGAAATACATCACGGCGGAGGCGGAACGGGACGGGCTCGCGTTGTTACAGCGGCTCAACCACGCGCATTTCGTCGCCAACGACGCGGATGCGCGTCTTGAGGCCCGCATTCGGGCATACGAACTCGCTGCAAAGATGCAGCTCAGCGCGCCGGAAGCGTTCGATGTCAGCGGCGAAAGCGAGGCAACGCGCAGGCTCTACGGTCTCGAAGAAAGCGCGACGCAGGATTTCGGCCGCCGCTGTCTGCTCGGCCGCCGGCTCATCGAGCGGGGCGTGCGCTTCGTGCAGATCTGGAGCGGCGCAGGCGGCCCGACCAACAATTGGGACAACCACGCAAGCATCACCCGGGAACTCCCGCCCATGTGCGCGGCGACCGACAGACCTATCGCCGCCTTGCTCACGGACATGAAGGCTCGAGGCCTGTTGGACGACACGCTGGTCCTGTGGAGCACGGAATTTGGCCGTATGCCGTTCTCGCAAGGCAGCGAGGGACGCGACCATAACGGCGGCACGTTCGTCAGCTGGATGGCGGGCGGCGGCGTGAAAGCGGGCGTGGCCTGCGGCGAAAGCGACGAGTGGTCATGGAGAGCGGCGAAGAATCCCACGACGACTTACGACTTTCATGCGACCGTGCTGCATCTGCTGGGGATCGATCACGAGAAACTGACGTTCCGACACAACGGCGCCGACCGGCGCCTGACCGACGTGCATGGCGAGATCGTCACGGACATCCTTGCCTGAAACTGCGATGAAGGGTGGCCTTGCTGTTCCGCCGCACCTCCACCGGATGGCGAGTCGTCCACGACCATACCTCCGCTGTGGCGCAATGAACGCGGGGTGACGATACCAACGCGTAAGCCCGCGCCGATTTCGCGGGCCTCTGCCCCCGAAGATGGAACGGTCGCGGGCCCACTCGAATCCTTTTAACCAGTAATCTTCACTAATCGGCGATGATGAGATTAGCGATGATGAGCGTAGATTAGCGGTTCACTAATTTGATCGTGGAGGACGCGTTGGAGGGCAGATTTCTTTTCGTGTGGTTCGTGTGGTTCGCGGTTACATTTCCCGTGCGCAGTGACATGGCCGGCTGCCGCTGTGTTTTCGGAGAGAGTCAGACCGAAGAAAAGGAATGTAGATAACCTGGAGTGCAGCGGCGAGAGACGTCGACTGGATGAGAAACGGCGATCCGCTTCACTCCAATTCTCAAGGCAGCAGCCATGGGATTCTTGAAGAGCAGCTTTTTCTTTGGTGTGAGTCGTGCAGACACGATTGGGTGGAGTTTGCCCAAAGGCCGGAGAACGCGTTGCTGGAAGATTTTCCTTTTGACGACGGATCAGCCGCGGGTTCCAAGTTGAGATCCCTGCCCTAACAGCCGCGTCTATCAATCCCTTTCTCACCAGCCCCGAACAATCGATACCAAGTCGGTTTTCGCCGTCCCAAACGTATTTTGTCCCTTCATACCGCACCAGGGAATCGACGTATTTTTGTCGAAGGGTTTTCCGCGGGAACACGAGGAACCTTCTTCCTCGAACCGCTCATGGCTCAATCATCGTCATCCTTCTTGTCATGCGCGAACACGAACGCGGCGCGGACCGGCGCCGGCATCGGATTTTTCGCGCCGCGCACGGAACGCCACACGACTTCATTGAGCAGCAGGTCGTCCGCGGCGTCTTCTTTCGCGAAGTTCATTTTTTGCGACAGGTCACTGCCCCAGGCGAGCCTGGTGTTGCGCTCATTCAAATCCACGTTCGCAGCCAGGGTCTTGTAGGGCCGTGGGTCCGGGTCCGGCAGGAACGTGTTGAACATCGGCGTGGCCGCGGCGTCGTATTGCGACATCGGTTTCAAGCCCAGAATCAGTTCCATGGTCCGCAGCATGCTGCTGGTGGAATACATCGTCTCGTCCACCGCGCCGCGCCGGGTGTAAGGACTGATGACGAAGGCGACCGTCCGGTGCGCGTCCACGTGGTCAGGCCCGTTCTGCGCATCATCTTCCACGACGAAAATGGCGGTCTGCGGCCAGAATTTCGAATGGCTGACCGCCTCGACGAACCGGCCCAGCGCGAGGTCGTTGTCGGCGACAAGCGCCACCGGCGTGTGTTTGCCGGGCGTGGCGCCATAAGTGTGATCGTTCGGCAAACGCACGATTTGCAGCCGCGGCATTTCTCCTTCGGCTTCAAAACGCTTCAACTCGGAGATGAAACGGTCCGCCCGTTTCTGGTCGGAGTAATCGAGATCAAAACCGCGATACCATTCATCGAAGTGATCTTGCAGCGCGGTCACGCGCGATTTACCCGGATCGTTCGGTGTTTTGCCGTTGTTGATGAATTCGCCGTAACTGCGGTAGCTGACCCCGGCCTCGCGCGCGCGGTCCCAGAGATATCCTTCCGCGGGACGCGCCACCAGGAAATTGCCTTCACTGGGATAGGGATATTTGCCGTGTTTGTTGTGGCCGTAACTCATCGGCCAGGATTTCTCGACAAAATCTGTTGCGTACGCGCCCATGGTCCACTCGTGGCCATCGGCGCTGACTTCACTCTCGACGTAGAAGTTGTCGAGCAGGACAAAATCGCGCGCGAGCTTGTGGTGGTTCGGTGTGATCTTTTCGCCGAAGAGACAAAGGCCCGCGTCACCGTTGCCCTCGGGCATGTCGCCGAAGACCTGGTCGTAGGTGCGATTCTCCTTGATGACGTAAATGCAATATTTGATCGGGCTGGGTTCACCCACTTTGACCGGGATCGGGTTGTCCGGCGCGCGCCTGGCGGAGACGCGAAGGTCCGGTTGTACCGGACTGCAGCGATAGGCCTGCGCGGTCCAGGTTGCGAGTTGGTCCTTGAACTTATCGCCCGTGGGCAGGTCGATAATCTCCAGTGTCCCATGGAACAGGCCGCCGATGTATTCACGGACACTGACGGGGGCTTCCCTGCCCGGCTGGGGTCCGTTGCGATTCGCTTTGGAGATGATCCCCTTTCCGTTGGCCACCAACAAACGTCTGCCGTCGGGTGTTACACGAACCGACGTCGGATACCAACCCACCGGAATAAACCCCAGCGAACGACTTTTGCCGGGCACGCCGACGTCGAAGACCGCCACATTGTTGTTGTCGGCATTGGCCACGAACAGCGTCTTTTCGTCCGGTGAAAGGGCCAGGCTGTTCGGAGTCGAGCCGGGCGGCAAACCCGGATAGAGCGAAGCGGTCAGAGTTTCGAGAGTCCTGCCGTTTTCGGCATCAAACACCGTCACACTGTTTCGTGCTGCGTTGGCGACGTACAGGATTTTGCCGGAGGCCGTGAGGACCATTTCGCAGGGGTGTTCCTGAGTCGGCCAGCGGGCGATGGCCTGGTTCGCCTTCAAGTCGATGACCGCCACGGCAGATTGTGCCCAGAGGCTGGCGTAGAGGCGCTGCCGCTTTTCGTCGAGCCGGCAGGCGAAAGGAAACGGCGATTCATCCGATATGGTTTCCAACGCCGCTTGCGCCCGCTTGATCGCCGCGGCGGTGTCTTCGTCCGTCGGGTTCGTCGGCGTAACCGGTTTCGACGGTGGGTTTGACGCGCCCAACGTTATCTCGGTCACCCGGGCGGCATCGCTCAGGTCCAATTGCGAGATGTGTTGCCCCCAGACGCTGGCTACGAAGAGGCGTTTGGCGTCGCTGCTCAATGCCAGTCCCGCGGGGATGCCCCGTTCCTTCACATCGCGCACGCGGAACACCTTTGGATCGGACAGGTAACCGTCCTTGAACGCAAACGCGTGGATGACTTCATCACCGGCGCCGCTGCAAAACAGCCCCTTGCCATCGCGCGCGAACTCGATCCCGTAGAAGGCTTCGTCCACGGGGAATTCGCCCACGACTTTGGCCGCTGGAACATCGACGACGGTGATCTGGTGGCGCCCGTGACCGCTGTGCAGGACTCCCGCAAAGCGGCCGCCGGGATGCATGGCGATGTTCACCGGAAAATCGCCGAGCACGACCTGTCTGCCGACCGGACGCAAGGACCATTGATTGGGCAGAAGGACGGAGCCATCGGCGCGTGGGCCGGGCAAATCGCCAGGCGCGCGGCGCGTTTGCCGCGGAGAGTTGGAGACGCACGCGGCGAGCGTCAAGAGCGCGGGGACGGCCAGCCATCTCAGCAAGTATCTCATAAGCACGAGTGCGCGTGTTATGGCAGCATTCAGCGCGCCCGTAAAGACACATCCTCCGTCGAGACGTGATCCGGAAGTGGCGGCCAGGAGCGCGGAAACTGCTGCGGGTCGCGGACCCGCGGTCCGCGAGTTTGCCGGCCGACTTTGGATCGCACCCGCCTTCTTCCCATTTATTTTTACTCGACAGTTTGCCGTCCGGCAGCCGACATTCTGTGGGCTGTCGCGGAAAACCAGCCGCTGCATGATTGGCGCGCAAAGAAAAACCGCATGACGACTCTCCGTTCATTTGCCGAGTACAACTCGCGGTTCCGCGAGTTCATCAACGCCTCCAATCCGGACGCCGCCGGGTTCAACCAGCTTGCGCTGGCTCTCTTCGCTCTGCAATTTGCTCATGTTGAACCCTACCGGCGCCTTTGTCTGGCGCGCCGCGCTAGCCCGGACAAAGTCATTCGCTGGACTGAAATTCCTGCAATTCCAACTGCAGCCTTCAAGGAATTCGAGGTGACGAGTTTGTCGGTTGAAGAACGCACGACGGTTTTCCACTCCAGCGGCAGCACCCTGCAGCAGCCGGGCCGCCATTATCACAACGCGGAATCACTGGCGATTTACGAGGCGTCGTTGATCCCGTGGTTCAAGGTTCATTTACTGCCAGATCCG
Source organism: Verrucomicrobiota bacterium (assembly GCA_003219675.1). Lineage (GTDB taxonomy): Bacteria > Verrucomicrobiota > Verrucomicrobiia > Limisphaerales > AV2 > AV2. The sequence continues at coordinate 13,991 of QHPW01000170.1, read as the reverse complement.
GCGCCGGGAGGCAGCAACCCAAATGGAGTGCCCCTGACCCGTCCTCCGGCCACCCTGTCGCCACCGGGTTGGGAGAGGGGCGAAACGAGCAGCGTTCAAGAAAAATTCGGCTTTGTCGTCCTGACACCATCCCCTGCCCTTGCGCCGCATTCGTCGCTGGCACACATGTTCGGAACCGTGGTTCGCGAGCTTGGTTCTCCGGATTCTTTGTTTGTGGGGGCCTCCCATGAACCGTTTACTCGTAGCGGCGTCCCGGCAGAGCGCCGCGATTCGTGGGAACAACAGCGAGCGGCGCTCTGCCGAGTCGCCCCTACGCCAGGGTTTATGGAAAGGACAGGAGACGATGGGGCGTGGAGTTTGGATTTCACGGCCGCACTCAGCGCCATGCGAAGAGCCTCTGATGCGGAGCAACCCGTGGCTCTGCTTGGCACGGCATTTTCGTTTGTTCACCTGCTCGATCGTCTGATGGCAGAAGATATTCGTTTCGACCTCCCGCCGGGTTCGCGGGCGATGGAAACCGGCGGTTACAAAGGCCGCTCGCGCAGTTTGCCCAGGGCGGAACTGCATGCGCTCATCACGGATTGGCTCGGAATTCCCGCTTCACACATCGTTTGCGAATACGGGATGAGCGAACTCGGCTCTCAAGCCTATGATTGGCAAGTGGGGAACGCGGAATCCGAAACGCGGACCGAACGCGGAGTGTTCCGCTTCCCGCGCTGGGCACGAGCGAGAATCGTTTCCCCGGAAACCGGCCGCGAAGTGGCGGAAGGTGAAACCGGTTTGATTCAGGTTTATGATCTGGCGAACGTTCGTTCCGTCCTGGCAATTCAAACCGAAGACCTGGGCGTTCGTCGCGGCGACGGATTTGAACTGATTGGCCGGGCCAGCTTCGCTGAACCGCGCGGTTGTTCGCTGATGAGTTTATGACCGAGCCAAACTATTTCCTGGCCGACCTGCCCTCGGGCGCGACATTGAGCGCATCGATGATTTCCGAGGCCTGCCACGCCCTCAAACGCAACCGCGATCATTATCTGTCGCACCGCTCGACGCAGAGTTTGATCGCCCTCCTGGACGACCTGGCGGGGAATTGGCTCGACGCCAATTGCCGATTCAGGCAACTGGCTTTGAAACTCGGCCCGGAAGCCACAGGCTTCTCCAGCGCAACACTGGCCAGAGGTTTGGACGCATTTTTCAGTCAACTGACGGCGGACCATTTGCACGCCTTGCTGCAACAGGAACTCGGACACGTCGATCGGCTCGAACGGTTCGTGGCCGCCGGCGGCGAACAGAAAACGCAACGCGTGGCGCTGGCGACCGGGCCGCGATTACTGGTCCACATTACGGCAGGCAATGTGCCCAACCCGACGCTGATGAGCATGGTGTTGGGTCTGCTCGCGCGCTCCGGACAATTCGTCAAGTGCGCCTCGGGCTCCGCCCTGTTGCCGCGTTTGTTTGCCCATTCCCTTTACGAGGCCGACCCGAAGCTGGCCGCTTGTCTTGAAATCGGCGAATGGAAGGGCGGGCGGCTCGATTTGGAGAAGGCCCTTTATGCCGAAGCCGATTGCGTCACGGCCACCGGCAGCGACGAAACACTGGCGCAAATCCGAAGTCATTTGCCGGCGCACGTGCGCTTCCTCGGTTACGGCCATCGCGTCAGCTTCGGTTTCATCGCGCGCGAAGTTCTGTCGAATCACGGCGCGAAAAAAACCGCCGCCGCCGCCGCCGCCGATGTGGTTGCCTGGAACCAACTGGGTTGCCTGTCGCCCCATCTGTTTTACGTCGAGGCTGGCGGCGCAGTTTCTGCCGAGCTGTTTGCGGAGATGTTGGCGGGTGAATTGGCGAAGCGCGAACAAACCGAGCCGCGCGGAAACATTCCGGCAGCGGATGCCGCCGCGATCGCTTCACGTCGGGCCGGATATGACATCCGCGCGGCAGCCTCTTCGGACACGCGCCAATGGCAGAGCCAGGGCTCTACTGCCTGGACCGTGGTTTACGAAGCCGACCCGCGCTTCCAGCTCTCGTGCCTGAACCGGTTCATTCATGTCAAAGCAGCGGCCAGCCTGAGCGAAGCCTTGCACACGGCGGAAACAACCGCGGGTCTGGCTGCGACCGCCGCGCGGGCCGAACCACTGGCGACCGAACTCGCCCGCTGGGGAGTCACGCGGATCTGTCCGATCGGGCAGATGCAGGTTCCGCCGTTGACCTGGCGACACGACGGCCGGCCCAGCCTCGGAGATCTCGTGACCTGGACCGATTGGGAACAATGAAGCGACAACCTTCAGCAGCGCTTGTGAGCGGGCCCGCCTCGGGGGCTGCCGGACGCGCCCCGCGTCCAGCCGATTCAAGGGCAGGCATTGGCGGAACGCCTGGAACTGCCTGCCGCGCGCTGTTTTTCCGCGAGCGCGCGGAAACGGGCGCCCGTGGCGGCCGCGCTCCTCGGAATTTTTCCTCCAGCCGCCATGAAAGTTGAGTTGCGGAAAACCTTTCAATTTGAAGCGGCGCATTTGCTGCCGAACCTGCCGGTGACGCACAAATGCCGTCGGTTGCACGGACACAGTTTTCAAGCTGAAATCGTTGTTGCCGGGGAATGCGACCTGACACTCGGTTGGCTGATGGACTACGCGGACATTTCCGAAGCGTTCCGGCCGTTTTGGGAGCAACTCGATTACCGCTACCTCAACGAAATTCCCGGGCTGGAGAATCCGACGAGCGAGAACATCGCGGTCTGGATCTGGCAGGGATTAAAACCCAGGCTGCCGCTGCTGGCCGAAGTCATCGTGGCAGAGACGTGTACGTCGCGGTGCGTTTATCGAGGCGGCTAAGTGGTCTATTTCATAAATACGCACACGTTCGCGGCAATGGATTTTGGGCGGAGGCTAGGCGCGAGCGACGAGCATATCCCGCAGTGGATCTGTAAGGAGCGAGCAACAACGCCTCCGGCCAAAAGACATGCCGCCCTGCGGGTTGCCCCCAATTTGGCCCGTGGCTTCGTTGCTCGGTCGGTCGAGTATCGCTGCGGATACACTCCTTCCCTCGCGCCTCGCCACGGGCCAAATTGGGGGCAACGAACGTATGCGTATTTATGAAATAGACCACTAAGCCGTGACGATTCAATGGAATTCAGACGCCCGCCTCCCCGGCCCTCCACTCCATGAACCGGTGGGGCGAGACTCCCGTCGAGCCCGGATCTACAAAGGAAAGAAATCAGGGCTCGAGGGAGTCTCGCCCCACCGTGCCTGCTCCCGCTCAAATGCGCGTCGAGAGGCGGATCACCACTGCGCGAGGCAGCCATTCGTCCCCCACAAGTGCGAGCCTTGATACTTCTTCATCTGTGCGATCGGCTTCCAGTTGACCGAACCGTCAAGCAGACCGACGTTGCCGCCGACGGCTCCGATCTCCCTTGGCGACGCCCCGTTTGCGCCGGAGTTGGAGAAATCACCTTCGCGCAGAATCGGTCCGCGCGCGCCATGAGGGGCAAAACTTTTCTTGTAACCCGGCGACCAGTCGTTCATGTCCGTCACCAGGGGAAGCGAGTTGTCCGCAGTGAGAGTCTGCGGTGAAGTCCATGCGAGGAAACCGGAAACCAACTGCGGCCAGGGCGTGTTGGTGTGACCGCCAAGATAGTTGTAGCCGATCACAAAGCCGTAACCCGACTCGAACCACCCGTCGATGGGATTGAAAGGTTTGCCCAGCCCTGGACAGTGCAGAATTTTCGGCGTGACCACGTATTTGAGGACCGCGTTGCGCGTCGCGGTGGAAATGATGGGAATATGTTCGTCGGCTCCGTTGCCGAGCTGGGACAGACCGCTCGGCAGCTTCTCGGTGTAATCGCCGCCATACAGGTGCGCCGCCAGTATGAACTGTCGAATGTTATTTTTACAGGTCGTGCGCCTGGCTCGTTCCTTCGCGCTCGCCAGCGCGGGCAACAGCAACGCCGCCAGAATCGCAATGATGGCAATGACCACAAGCAGCTCGATGAGGGTGAACGCGCGCAAGCGATTGCTCCTTGAACAAAACCATGACAGGCGGTGGTTCACATGTTGATAAAGCGGGTGGCAGCCCGGTTGACTCTTTTACTGTCAACCATCTCACCATCCGGGTGCGCATTTGTAAAGTGTGCGTCTCGCGGCACACAGGCACATCTTGACACTGCCGCCGGAGCGCCGGCCTCCGGCACGGCGTCATTGCCCGATCCAGCGCCTAAAACGCCGGGTCGGAGACGGGCGCTCCGCCCGCCGGGCATGCCGTTGGTGGCAGTGTCAAGAGGCGCCCGCGGCACACGGCGGCCGACAGGCACACGAGGCTTGCACGCCGGACGCTTTCCGCTATAAGCAGCGCGATCATGTTCAAGGGCCTTATTGATTGGTATCTGCAATCCCTGGAATCAGGCGGCTATCCGCTCGTCGTCTTGCTGATGGCAATCGAAAGTTCCATCCTGCCGCTGCCCAGCGAACTGGTGATCCCGCCCGCGGCGCATCTGGCTCACACCAAAGGGAATTTAAGCATGACGGGAATCATCATCGCCGGAACCCTCGGCTCGTGGCTCGGCGCCACGGCGATGTATTGGGCGTCACGCCTCGCCGGACGCCCGCTGATGATGCGTTACGGGAGGATGGCGCTCATCACTCCGGAGAAAATCGAAGGCGCGGAACGGTGGGCGGCGCGGTTTGGTTCCATGGGCATTTTCATTTCGCGCCTGCTGCCGGTCGTGCGGCATTTGATCGGCATTCCTGCCGGCATCGTTCGGATGAACTACAAATGGTTTTCGCTCTGCACCCTCTTGGGTTCCGCGCTGTGGTGCGGGGTGCTTTGCTGGGTCGGCGTCAAAGCCGGCCAGGATGAGAAGCTCATGCGCGGCGAGTTGCATCAAATCACGCTCTGGCTCGCCGGAGCTGTGGTATTACTCGGCGGCATCTACTACTTTTTCGTCCACCGCCACATGAAAGAGGGCAAGAAGGATAACCAAACGTCGAATTGATTCGCCCGGATGCTTTTCCATTCCCTTGAGCCGGGTGGGGCGAGACTCCGTCGAGCCCTGATTTCTTTCGTTCCAGGATCAGGGCTCGACGGAGTCTCGCCCCACCATTCATGGCCCCGCGGCGCTGCCGATTCCGAAGATCATCATTCATGAACGCGAACCAGCGTCTTCACGGCGCGGTTGCCTGCGGCCATGGACTGAAACAACTGCGGCAGTTCGCTCAACGGGCATTCGCCGTCCACGAAATCGGCCGCTTTGATAATGCCCGACTCAATCAACTCCAGCGCGCGGCGAATCGTTCGTGGTGTATGATGGAAGCTCGCGAGCAACGTGAGGCCGGAATAGTGGATGCGCGCGGTGTCGAGTGAAACCGTGGAACCGGAGGGACAGCCGCCAAAGAAATTCACTGCACCTCCTTTGCGGACCCATTGCACCGCGGCTTCCCACGTCTCCGGCTTGCCCACGGCTTCGATGACAACGTCGAAGCTCGCCCTGGATTCTTTCAGGACCGCTTCGGCCAGGTCGGATGGGTTGGCCGCATCAATGACCGTGGCTGCGCCAAGTTGGCGGGCTTTTTTCAGGCGATTGTCACCGCGCCCGGCCAAAGAGACCGTGCAGCCCAGATGTTTCGCCACCGCAACAAACATCAAGCCAATCGGCCCGGAACCGATGACGAGCAGGCGTTGGCCGGCGCGCAGTTTCAAATCCTCGATCCCTTGCACGACGCATCCGAGCGGTTCGGTCAGCGCGGCGTCGCGAAAATCCGTTCCGGGTTTGAGGCGCAACAGATTTTTTTGCGCCAGCCGCGCCGGCACGACGATGGACTCCGCATAAGCTCCATTGAGAAAAAGCAGGTCATCGCACAGATTCTCCTGGTTTTGTCCGCAAAAAAAGCAATCGCCGCACGGCGCGGAATTGGCAACCGCGACACGGTCGCCGACGTGCCACTCGCCCGGTCCGACCGACAACCGCTCACCCGGTTGAGCAGCCACCCTCTCCCCATCCGATGGGGAGAGGGACGGAGTGAGGGGCGCACCAACTTCGCTGATGACACCGGCCAGTTCGTGGCCGAAGACCGCGGGAGGCGCGATCATTTTCGCGTGGTAACCGCGTTTGAAGACCTTCAAATCCGTCCCGCAGGTGAGCGCCGCCTGAATATCGATTCGCACCTCGCCAGGTTCGAGGGAACGCGGGGTTAACTCCTCGATTTTGATTTGCTCCTTGCCGTGTAGAATGGCGGCTTTCACTCCCCCACGTTAGCGGATGCGCTGCGAAGCATTCAATGTCGATTGCAACGTTCGGGGCAGAGCACGGCTGGCCGGGGCGTTGCTGGACGCGCCCCGCGTCCAGCTCATTGGCGCAGGACTCGACACGCCAGAGGTTTCAGTCCGCTCGATGGGCGTATCTTGACACTGCCGCCAACGTGGGCACCCGCAGGCGGAGCGCCGGTCTCCGATCCGGCGGTTCCGGCGCAGGATCGGGCAATGCTGCCGGACCGGAGGCCGGCGCTCCGGTGGAGTGTCAAGATGCGCCCTGGCTTTCGCGAGCGACAGCCCTTCGCGTTGACCGGACTCCAACGCCGCGATATGATTCTCCGTGCAAAACGATGTGGGTCACCGGTTCGGCGACATTACGCGGCTAAACTCATGAAAGTGGCAGCGATCACCATTTTGGCGGCTCTTGAATTGGTGGCTTTGGTGGTAATCGCCAAACTGTGGCGAACAAGTTCGCGCACGAGCCTGGCCTCACGGCTCTGTTGGTCGGCAGTTTTGCTGGTGCCAATTCTGGGACTTATGCTCTACGGTTTGATCACCGAGGAGCCGCCCGAGAAACCGGGCTGGACAGACGAGAACAATCAAGGTTGGGGAGATTAGAACCAGTCTCGCAAATGGGGAGCGCACGTCGCCGGCGTGCTTTGGCGGGCGGCTCGTTCGCCGAAATCTGCGCGAATCGAGCCGATTCGCGGCGCACGCGAGCCGCGTGCGCTCCCCAAAAGAGCGGTCCACTTCCGCCGCGGCACAACACGGCTCGGCCGCAAATGGTCGCCCGCCACTCTGACACCGTCATTCGCTGCTACGCCGCCTGGCTTCCCCGATAAATCCGCGGCACGCGGTACGAAATGCTGGTGAGCACTTCCCACGGAATGGTGTCGCACCACCCAGCCAGTTCGTTGACCGAGATTTCGTCGCCACGCTGTCGGCCAATCAACACCACCTCGTCCCCGGGCTTGACGCCTGGCACTCGTGAAACGTCCGCAATCATTTGATCCATCGTCACACGACCCAACACGGGGCAGCGTTTCCCGTCGATCAAAACCCGGGCCCGATTGCTGCACGCGCGCAGGTAGCCGTCGCCGTAGCCGGCCGTCAGCGTCGCGACACGCATTTTTGTCCGCGCGACAAACATGCGGCCATAACTCAACGGCGTGCCACGCGGGATTTCCTTCACCAGACTGACGCGGCACTTGAGCGCCAGGGCGGCGTGGAGATGTTTTTGCAAGGTGGAGGCCAGGCGCCGTTTGCCGGGCGGCGCGACCCCGTAAACCAGCAGACCCGGCCGCACCAGATTGAACAAGGTGCCGGGTTCGTGCAGCAACGCGCCGCTGTTGTTGGCGTGAATCATGGGGATGGCCATGCCTTCGACTTCGAGCCGGTCGAGAAGCGTTTGAAACCGCTTTCGTTGCGCGCGCGAGAATTCGAGGTCGTCTTCAACCGATGCATAATGGGTGTAAATCCCTTCGAGCTTCAGGCCCGGCAAACGATTCACCTGGACAATGAGTTCGCGCGCCTTTCTCACGGACACACCGAGCCTTCCCATGCCGGTGTCCACCTTGATGTGAACGCGCGTCGGTCTGTTTAATCGGCTCGCCGCTTGTGAAAATCGTTTGGCCTCTTGCAACGTGGAAATCGTCGGGATCACGCCATCCAGAACCGTCAGCTCGGCCTCGTCCGGCAAGCAGGCGCCCAGCATGAGGACCGGCCAGCCCTGGCCGACGCTGTGAATGGCACGCGCCTCGGCCAGGTTCGCCACACCGAAGAGGTCGGTGCCGTTTTGCATCAGGAGCGCGGCGATCTGTTTCAATCCGTGACCGTAGGCGTCGGCTTTGACCACGGTCATGATCTTCACTTGCGGGCCGACGCGATGACGTATCCAGGCGAGGTTCCCGCGCAATGCGTCGAGATCAACCTCGGCCCAGCAACGGAAGCAGTGTTTCACGGATTGATTTCACATGCCCCGGTTGGAAACCGCAACGGGAAAGATGAAAAGAGCCAAGCCGAATGCCATGAAACGAGGTGGGGCGAGACTCCGTCGAGCCCTAATCTATGTTCTTGGGAGATCAGGGCTCGACGGAGTCTCGCCCCACCGTTCATGGTCCCAACTCACGTCAAAACCGATGGGCGTGCCGCTTCCGCCAAGACGCACGCGTTCAGTTGACCGTGTTCGCGGCAACGACTTCCCACTGACCGCGGACCAGTTTTTCAACCTGAGGAGTGCCGGGAGGAAGTTTACGGGGATCCAGGAAGTTCAGATCGAAAGCCCATTTACGAACCGGCGGGTTGTAGTAGTTTCCGGGCTGCTGCCAGAAAGTCTTCCCGTATTGGCTTTCGAACATGACGACCATTGACCCGTTGTAGGTCAGCGTTTTTCCGTCCCAGTCCTCCAGAAAGCGCGGAAAATTTTCCACGCCGCCACTGTAATATTTTTGCGCGCCGACATGGGTGCTTTGAACAATGCCGCTGAGAAAGGCGGCATTGACCGTTCCGCTGGCTGCGCCGCGCTGGTTCAGGGACTTGTTGCTGTTCGCGTCAGACCAGTTCGGGGAAAGCACGGTGATGGCATCGCCGACCAGCGAAGAAGGACGCGTGGCAGAGGTGTCGGTCAAACCGGGAGTGGTGTTGGGAGCATTGAAATGGCCTTTGACATAGAGCGGCAGTTTCGTGGCGACGGTCAGACCTGAAGGAGGCAATATCTGGCCGTTGACCACGCGAACGACGGTGAGCTTGCCCGCGCGGGAACGCCCATCATCGACATAGACCGAATTGAGTTGATGGCCCATTTTTGAAACCGCCTGGGCATTGAACGACGCGCCGGCCGAACTCATCCATAGCCTCAAGGCGGCGACATCCAGTTCTGTGCCCAACGTCCATTTGTTCTCCCGCGTATCAAAGAAGGAGATGTTGGTTCGGACGAAAGAATAGCCGTTGGTGCTGTTGTAGGGAACGAGCACAAAGGTGTTCCACTGGCCGGTCCTGACCGCGACGCCGGAGTCGCTGACCTGGACAATCAAATCCGTCTTGTTGAAGTAGCGTTGCTTACCCATCGGCGACCTTGGGTCTTCACCCGCCGGCGGCACGTCGAGGATGCGCCGGACTTCGGTCGGACTGTTGTTGGTGCCGATCGGCAAGGTCAGGGCGCTGACGTGCGCTTTGTGCTGCGCCTGGTAAACCGGCGGCACCGAGGTCGCGAAAGCGGCCTGTGGATCATCCGGATCGCGATGAGTGTAAATGTTGCTAACCGCGGTGACTGCATCGTTGAACTGAAGGCCGTTCACCGGCGCCACATACAGGTCCGCGTTTCCGTGAACTTTGCCGGTCACGGTCATCACCGGGCCGGGGCAGATTTCGAGGTCGATTGAATAAAAAATTGCGAATTGAAAAATGGGGATCAATGCCAGCTGAAAGTCCTGCTTAACGGCGGCTACAATGTCGTAAGGCGTGTTTTTTTCCCTGGCGTTGGAAACGACCCGATAGGGCGAGACCAGGCCGTACAATCCGGCGAATTGGGAGTTCAAATTGGTCATGGCCGAGGGCCCGGTGCTCGTCACGAAAGTCTGATTCGCGTTGCCCTGGGCGTCGGTGAATTCATAATTACCCGCCCAACCATTGGTCACGAACGCGCCGGGTGTCAGAACCCTGTACACGCTCAGATTCGTATTCACGCCCTGGTACTGAAAGTCGCGGACCATCCGGGCGATGACCGTCTCGGTGGCCGCCTCGGCCACGGCGAGGCTGCTGCTGTATTGGTTGCGGCGTTGTGTCACCAGCGCGGAGGTGGAAGTCCACTTCAATGCCCCGCTCAGAATCACGAGGCTGATTCCCAGGAATGTCAGGACCAACACCAGCGCATAACCGGACGAGGGCCGGTTCGAGGAACAGGGAAGGATTTTCATAGCGTCTTTCTTTCTTTACTCAATGGCCCGCCGCGTAATGTAATAATCGTACAGATAGCCCGGCCCGATCCGGACGATGGGATATTGCAACTGGTAGAACTCGAGGGTCATTTTGATCACGCGGTTATCCTGGTTGTTGGTCAGGACATTCCCGAGAAAATCCTCCGCGCGAAACACCAGAGCATTGGTCACAAAACTGGCGACCACAGTGGCTGCGCTCGAGCCGCTGGGCATACTCTTAAGGGCGCTTTCTTTCGGGTCCATGAAGTAGCGCACAAAACTGTTCGTGTTTGTGCTCGCATAAACCTGCAGCGCGTTGCCGATTTGCGGGAGATTGTCGGCGATCACGGAGAAGGAGGCGCTGTTGCCGTTGCCGATTTCAACCATTTTCGCGGCGCGGATTTCGTCGCTTACGCGATTCACCGCGGAGCGCGCGTTGTCGGTAGAGGACAATTTCGACTCGGTGATGCGATACAGACGCATGCCAAAGAGGTGGGTGTAAACGGCGCCGATGACCACCAGGGAAAACAGCGCCATGGCAACCATGATCTCCGGCAGAGTGAAGCCGGCTCGAACCCGCGTGGCGGGGCCGCTTCCGGAAGAGTTGAAAACGAAAAATCTCATTGGTCAGGAGCGCGAAAAGTGATCATGGTGTTTGTAAAGGGCCTTCGCGAAGCAAACATCCAGGCGCAATCGACTCGGATCTGGCGCAATGGAGGGTTCGTCGAGATGTCGGTGATGGCGATGTAATTCGTCGCATAAACCGGCCGGCCCGAACGCGGGATATCCATTTGCTCGACTGTGGAAAAATTCGTCGGAGGCAGTTCATCGACCACCGGCCATGCTTGAGGATCCCACTTCGCGGCGCGCACCTGTTCGGCTCCTTGAGAAGCGAGCGATTGCGCGGCGAAGGACTGTCCGGTCCATTCCGCCCGTTGTGCGGAAATGGTATAACAGGAAAGAATCCCGGCAAAACCCAACGTCACAATGGCAATCGCAATCACCACTTCAACCACTGTGAAGGCTGATTCGGTCCTGGAGGGTCCATGGCGGTTCGGGCCCGCCAACCTCACCTCCCCTAAACGACTTTTACGGCATAACGACATGTGTCAAACAGAGGTAGCAGACGGTCTGCCAATAGGGACCCGGCGCGCACAATCATCCGCTTCGCCGCCACGGTCGCTGGACCGTCCGCACCATTAGCCCGAAATGACCTGCTCTGGAGGCCTGAAGCGAGCCTTTTTGTAACTCAAGTGGTTTGAGGAGGGCCATGGGGGATTTGAGGACAGTCCCGCACCGCTGATGACCTGCAACCCATGCGCGAAGTGTAGGCAGGACCTGTCCAATTGCTGGGCTGCCGGGACAAACGATTCGCCTTTCACACAACTGTCGAAGGCCCAATCATCGGTCTTCACGGAGAGCGATGCGCGGCGGTGTGGCTTTGACGAAACGGGGTTCGCGCAGATAAATCGGTTCCAGCATTTCACCGGGGATGAAATCGTTCCGTGTTGCGGCCAATTTACCGAGCGTCGCGGCATCGGGAAAGAGGATGCGGGCGTGCGGGAGCCCGTGGATTGCCTGCGGCCCGGCAATCCATTCGCCGGCAGCGGCGTGGGCCAGCACTTCTTTCATCCCGGCCAAGTGCACCGGCTCTATCTGCTGATAACCAGCCGCCTCCACATTGTAGCGGGCGAGGTAGAATTCGTCGCGTTGCGCGTCGATCACGAGATTCACGCGGCCCCGGAGATTGTCCAGCTGCGCGCCGGCGGCCAGGCATTCGAAGCTGTTGACGCCGATCATTTTTGTTCCGAGCGCCAACTGCCAGCCTTGCGCCAGCGCGATTGCGGAGCGGATCCCGGTGTAAGAGCCCGGCCCCAATCCAATGGCCAAACACTCGATCTGCTCGCGCTCCAGCCGGGCTTCGCCCAATGCCGTCTGAACCAGACTCAGCGTCCGATTCGCGCGCGCGCCAGTCTCCTGCGCCCGTCCCCGGAGACGGCCCTCGTCAACGACGGCCACGCTCCTTTGGTCTGAAGAGAATTCAAGGGCCAAAATCTTCATACCTAATGCGGCGTTCGGTTTCGCCCAGAGTTTCCATGCTGACACGGCGATAACGCGCCGGAAAATTCGATCCTTCGCCAAACCACCTTTCCGCCCATTCGATGACCGCCACGCCCGGCGAGGGATTGAAGTACGGTTCAAGGCCTGCCCTGGCCATCTGCTCGCGAGAGTCGAGCCGAAACAGATCCAGGTGAAAGAGCGGCAGGCGGCCGCTGTGGTATTCGTTGACCAGCGCGAACGTGGGTGAGCGCACGCAATCGGTCACCCCGAGACCCCGGGCGACGGCCTTGGCCAGTTGTGTTTTTCCCGCGCCCAGATCGCCGGTCAATCCGATGACCCAGCCGGGTTCCGCCTCCCGCCCCCACTGCTCGCCGAGTGCCAGGGTTTCTTCAGGGCTTTTGGAAATGTACGTAACCATGAGCAGAAAGCGGCTGGACTCCCTTCTTATCGCGAATGGTCAGGCCGGGTTCGGCGGTGATCCTGCCGATGCAACTCAGCCGCAGTTCAGGAAATTGCTTTCTCCAAGCGTCGAGCAACGGTGCGGCCTCACGAGCGGCGACGGCGAACAACAACTCATAATCCTCGCCGTCGGTCAACGCCGCCAGGAGAGGCGGTCTGGCTGAGGAAGCCCCGCGCGCCGCTGATCCTGCAGCCCGGCTGATCGGAATTGCGTCGGAGAGCAACTCCGCCCCGACCTGGCTCGCCTTCAGAATGTGCCGCAGGTCGCCGGCAAGACCATCGCTGATGTCAATCATCGCGTGAATCGAAAAATGCGACGCCAGCCATCGCGCTTCGGCCAGTCTCGGCTCGAAATCGAGGTGCTTGCCGGACAAGGACCCGCCCAGTTCGCCGGTGACGAAGATGGCGTCGCCGGGCGTTGAGCCGGAACGCAACGGGGATTTGCCCTTCTCCACCGTGCCCAGGACTGAGACCGAAAGGAGCATGCGCTCCGGATTCCTCGTCGTTTCACCGCCGACGATGGCGATACCCTGCTGATCGGCCAACGCCCTCAGGCCGGCGTAAATACGCTCGACAAAGCCGGAATCAAAATTGTCCGGCAACGCCAGCGTGACCAGCGCGTGCGTCGGCGTGCCGGCCATGGCCGCGACGTCACTCAGGCTGCGGGCCAGGGCTTTGCGGCCGATTTTTTCCGGCGGGGCGGTTTTTGTGAAATGAATGCCCTCTGTAATAGCGTCGGTTTTGAACAACACCAGCCGGTCCGCAAGTCCCAGATCGATCAACGCGCAGTCATCCCCGGCGCCGACCACCGTGCTGGTGTTGGTGGGAAGCGACCGGGTCAGGCGGGCGATCAACTCGAATTCGGTCATCATCGGGCGGTCAATTCCGCCATTTCTCCCCGCCGTGCTGCCGGAAGAAAATCACCAGGCCCACCAGACAGCCGCCCGCGGCAAAAGTGGCGCAATCAATAAGAATCCAATTCCAATTCGAAGTTTTCACAATCGCTTGCAGGAAATTATCGAAGTTGAACAGGCTGTGGGCGAAGATGGGCGCCGCCAGGTTATCGGTCGCGTCGTAGAGCCACGCCAGAATCAATCCCAGAAATGTCAATGGCATGAACGTCATCAGATTCAAATGCAATGCGCCGAACAAAATGGACGACCCGATCAGAGCCGCCTTTGGATACCCCCGCTGTTTCACGAAGGGATAAAGGATGCCGCGGAACAGGATTTCTTCCGTGACCGGAGCGACCACGATTGCCAGAACTCCCAAAAAAACCTGCGAACCGACTGAAACATGCGTCTGAAGCATCTGGATCGCCTG
>QHPW01000009.1 GCA_003219675.1 Verrucomicrobiota bacterium | reverse complement strand
TGCGACGGTCCGCCCGCCATGAAGAGGTAGATGATGCGGTTGGCTTTGGGCGGAAAATGCGGCCCCGACAAAATGCCTCTGAACGGATTTCCCAGTTTCGCCGCTGCGCCGAACGCGTCACGGTTCAGCAGGCCGAAGAGCGCGGCCCCGCCCAGACCGAATGCGAACCGGCCAAAGAACTCGCGGCGGTTCATCGCAAAGTTAACGTGCGAACAATTCATCGTTTCCTGGAGTATCAGCATCTGCCGAAAGGTGTTTACACTGAACCGGGGTCACGAGCGAGAACCCGGATCAAGCGGCGTAAACGCCGCGTTCCGGGGCGCGGGCTTCAGACCGCCTCAACACATTTCGGAAACCACTTTTGGCAATCGCCATAAACCGGATTAGTTCGGGATCATTTTGCCGCGTTCAGTTTGAAAACGCGAGCCAAACTTGGGTAGCGTCCCAATCGGGCAGCGCCAATTCATGAGAGCCTTTTCCAGGGACGGGTTCTTCCGGGTTACCGGTTCAGACAATGACCCGTTCAGGGAACGCTCCGACCGCAAATCCTCTCTGCGGTCTTCGCGCCTCCGCGGTGAAAAATGAAACCGCCGAGACGTGAAGAGCGCAGAGCAATCTATAAAACGAGTCTTATGATTGACCAGGCAAACCTGGTGCGCAACTCAAGAGTCGAATATCCCGAACCGATCACCAATTCGGTCGCGGCAGTGCTGCCGCACCGCCGTGCGCCGCGGCAGCGGCGCACCCACCAGATCCCAATTAGGACATTCCCAAAGTTGACCTTGCCGCCTTACCCACGTGGCAGTCTGGAAGGCTGCGCTGCGTTATTTCGTTTGCGCGGAGGCTTTGGGCAGGAACACCTGGCGCGGGGACATCAGATATGCGATGAGGTCGCGCACCTGAGCCTCGTCGAGTGATTCGATCAAACCATCCGGCATCAACGACAGCGTTGATTCCCGAATCGTTTTAATGTCGGCGCGCTCCACCGTCACCTGTTCCGTCATCGTCTGCAACGTCATCGTGCGGTCGGTTTTCGCGGCCACCACGCCGTTGAGAGTCCGTCCATCCTTCAGTTCGACCACGGACATCCAAAAATCAGCAGGCACGACAGCGCTGGGGTCAACGATATTCTCCAGCAGGTAATCGAGGCTCGCGCGGCCCGATCCGGTGCTCGCGCAAGCCTGGTTGAAAATCTGCCGTCCATGCGGAAGATCGGCGGT
Organism: Verrucomicrobiota bacterium; assembly: GCA_003219675.1. Classification (GTDB taxonomy): domain Bacteria; phylum Verrucomicrobiota; class Verrucomicrobiia; order Limisphaerales; family AV2; genus AV2. Next base: position 4,632 of record QHPW01000009.1, on the reverse strand, counting down.
CTTGAGGCGGTCCGGCGCAAGTTGTTTTCGCAACCGCTCCATTGTGGCGCGCTTCCCGGCGTCACTGGGGCGAACGTCGCCCCACACTTCGGTCAGGCGCCGGGTCAACGCGGGGTCGTCCAGACTCGCCATCTGCCGCGCATGAAACGGCGTCAGGTCGGTGCGCGGAATTTTTCCGCCCCCAACCGCGTCGAGCAACGCGCGGGCGGCGGCGGGCCGCGTCACCAGCGCAGCCAGGAGCACGGGGCGCTCTTCGAGACCGAGCCACTCGTAGCGGCTGACCGCGAGCGCGGCGGCCTCAGGGTCGCCGATTTGAAGCAGCCCGGCCATCGCCGGGACCCGCAGCGCGCTGTCGTTTGAGATTTCCTTGAGAAGAGGAGCGAGGTTCTCCGCGCGGCTGTCCAACAGGGTTTTCAAGGCTGAACGGCGCGTTGCGGCGTCGGCTTTCGGATCGGCCACGGTGTCGCGAAGGGCGTCGAGCGCGCGGCCATCGCCGAAAAGCGCGCTCAAATCGCGGACGCGATCACGAATCTCCGGGTCGTCACTTCGCCCGGCTTCAGCGGCGAACGCGGCCCAGGTCGCCGGGGGCGTGGCCTTGCGAAGACCGCGCAGGGCATCCGAAATCCCGCGCAGGACGTCCTGGAAAAGCGCGGGGCGTCCCTCGCCGGTCCCGGTGGTTCTGCGCAATAACAAGGCAAGCGGGCCCGGATTGTGTTCCATGTCCTCGGCGAGCCGGCGGGCGATGAATTGGCGAACCACACGATGCTCGCTCGCCAGGGCCAACTCGATGCCGGCGGCGGGTTGCGCACCGACGAGCGGCTCGATGCCGTACCAAAGCATAAGCGGGAGATTGTGGTCGCCGGCGTCTTCGGCGTGGCGAACGAGCGCGTCCGCGAGCCCGCGCCGGGCGTCAAGCGGGAGGCGCTGCAAGGCGGAGGCGAGGTAAAGGCGGACGAACGGCGAAGGATCGGCGCGTCCCATCTCGATCAATCGCGCGATCGCTTCCCGGCTCGTTTTGGCAGGATCATCAAGCAGCAGCCGGATCGCCCAGCTTCGGACGTACTCATCTGAATCGCGCGTTCGCATCAGCAGCCAGTCCGGAGCGGCGGCGCCGATTGCGTTCAGCGCCCAGAGCGCGCGCAATTTGCCCGCGCGGCTGGTTTGCTTGTCAAATTGAGCCGGCAACGCTGCGCGCGCCGCCTGCAAGTCGTTGCCGCCTGTCGCCCGTTCGGCAAGAACCTGTCGCGCTTGTTCGCATCGAACAACAACGCGATGAGTTTGTCATCCGCCAATGCGCGGAAATTCGGAAGTTTGATTTTCTTCGGCTCTCCGAAAGTGACCTTGTAAATCCGGCCGGAAGCGCGGTGAACGCCGTCATGATCGTGGCACTCGCCGGTGTCGGACCAGTCCGAAATGAACACGCCGCCGTCCGGACCTGGCAGCAGATCGAGGCCGCGAAACCACGGATCGCCCACGCGCAGAAAATCCGGTTCGTGCCGGGCCACGTAACCGGAGCCGCTGCGCTCCAGCCGTTCCTGGTTCACGCGCCGACCGTGAAAATTGAGCGTGAAGAGCCGCCCGCGCCAGCGTTCCGGCCAGTTCTGCCCCTGATAGATCATGAGGCCTGCGTGGGCGTGACCGCCGCCCAGTTCATCACTCGCGGTTGCCGGGCTGCCATCGGTCTGTGCGCGGGACGCCCCCCAGCCTTTGCCGGTATCGAAGTGGTAATGGTCCGCGTGCTGGTCGATCAGCTCGTAGCTGTGCGGGTTCACATCCTCGCCGTGCATGCGTTTGAAATGCGCGCCGGGAATCGCGTGCCAGAGGTGGCCAATGACCGTGTTGATGAAGAACGGCTCGCCGACCTCGTTCCAGTCGAGGCCCCACGGATTCGTCGTGCCGTGGCAGACGGCTTCGACGACGCGTCGCCGCGGATGGTAGCGCCAGATACCGCCGTTCATCACGACCCGTTCGTCGTCGGACGTTCCCGGACGGCCGATCCGGGCCTGGCTGGAAATACCGACCCGGCCCCAAAGCCAGCCGTCGGGACCCCATTTGAGGCCATTGGCAAAAGTGTGGCGGTTGCCGGTGGTCGTGGTAAAGCCGTCGAGCAACACTTCGGGCTCGCCGTCGGGAACATCGTCACCGTTGCGGTCCGGGATGAACAACAATTGCGGCGGACACATCGCGAACACGCCGCCGTCAGCGGGAAGGACGCTGGTCAAAATCTTCGCCTGGTCCCAGAAGACCGTCCGCTTGTCGAAACGCCCGTCGCCGTCCGCGTCTTCGAAAACCAGAATACGGTCGTTGAGGTTGGTCGCGAAGTTCACTTTCGCCTCGGCGTAAGTGTAGTTTTCCGCGACCCAAAGGCGTCCCCGTGTGTCAAAGGCCATCGCGATCGGTTGCCGAACATCCGGCTCCGCAGCGAAGACGGAAACCCGAAAGCCCTTCGGAAGGTCAAACGAGCGGGCCGCCTCGGCAGCAGACATGGGATTGCCGCGCGTTTCAGAATTGTAAGGATCGGGAAACGGGATTGCGGGAGGCGCGGCCAGTGCAACTGTTCCGGCGCTGGCAGCAAAAATACAGACCAGTGAAGGCAAACGGGTGATCATCGAACCCAGAGTATGAACAAACGCAAATTTGCGACAAGACCCATGATCTCTCCTTTCATAAGCGCTGATGAGTGAAGATCAGTGGTTTCATCGTCGCATCACGGCTTCATCGTGTGTGCAGTTCATACAAATGGAACCACTAATATGCGCTAATCTACGCTGATGGTTTTCGAGCTGTCAGAATGAATCGCTTCCATTCCAACGTGTCTTTGTGGCCGAAGTTGATCAGGTAACCGACCGACATACGACTGACGCGCATGTAGTTCAGCAATTGGGCCTCGTGTTCAGGGAGCATCTCAGAGACCGCCTTAAGTTCAACTACGATCTGGTCGTTGGTGACCAAGTCGGGGATGTAACGCTTCTTTAGCAATCGTCCTTTGTAGAACGTCGTCAATTCCTGTTTGGTTTTATATGGTATGTGGCGTAGCTCCAATTCAATTTCCAGACTCTCCTGATAGATTTCCTCTGCCAGCCCGTAGCCCTGCTCGTTGTAAACCTCGAACGCCGCGCCCATCATGATCTCTCCTTTCATAAGCGCTGATGAGTGAAGATGAGTGGTTTCATCGTCGCATTCCTGCTTCGTCGTGGTTCAACAAAGCTTCAGCCAGTACCGTGCCGGCGGCGAGGTCTGCGGGCGAGATCCCCGGGTCATTTGGCGTTTCACCCACGGCGAGCAGTCTTGCGGCAGCCTGCTGATCGCCGGCAAACAAGTCGCGTTGTTCCCGGAATAACCGTTGGAGAACGGTAAGCTCCTTCGGCGCCGGGTGTCGCGAAGTGACCAGCCGGAACGCCCACGCGATACGGTCGTCCGAGGTGGAGCCGCCCTGCTTGAACATTCGTTCGCTGACAAAGCGCGCCGCCTCGACAATCTGCGTGTCGTTGAGCAACGCGAGCGACTGCAGCGGTGTGCTGGTGCTCTGACGGCGCACGACGCAGACGTTTCGCTCCGGGGCGTCGAAAGCGATCATGGTCGGCGGCGGGACGGTGCGTTTCCAGAAGGTGTAGAGACTGCGCCGATGCAGATCATCGCCGTGGCCCTGCTCGTATTTCGGGTTGCCCATCGCGATTTCCCAAAGCCCTGGCGGTTGATAGGGCCTGACACTGGGTCCGCCGATTTTTTCGTCCAGCAGACCGCTGACCGCGAGCGCTTCGTCGCGGAGCATTTCCGCCGTGAGACGACGCGCCCGACCGCGGGCGAGCCATTTGTTATCCGGGTCGCGGGCGAGCAAATCGGGACTGGCCTTTGACGACTGGCGGTAGGTGGCGGACATGGCGATCTTCTTCAACAACGCCCGGTAGTTCCAGCCCGATGTCATGAAGTCACGCGCCAGCCAGTCGAGCAACTTCGGATGCGTCGGCACGGCGCCTTGCGCGCCAAAGTTATCGCTGGTTTCGACAATGCCTTTGCCGAACATCAATTGCCAGGCGCGGTTGACCGTGACGCGCGCCATCAACGGATTCTCCGGCGACAGCAGCCATTGCGCGAGGCCGAGCCGGTTGCGCGGGGCGCCGGCGGGAAACGGCGGCAGCACTTTGGGCGTGCCGGCGGAGACCGATTCGCCGTGGGCGTCGTAAGCGCCGCGTTTCAAAATGTAGGCGGGCTTTGGCCGGGACAACTCCTCCATCGCCATGATTTCGGGGATGGGATTGATGATGCGGCTCTGCTGGCGCCGCAGCGCGCTCAGGTCCGCGAGGAATTGTTTGGCCGGCGGATAGACATTGGCGACGTAATAATCCAGCAGGGCATCGCGTTGTCCGGCGGCAAGGGAATCCAGGTTTGCCTTCCATGCAACGCGCAGGCCGTCGCGGCCCGCCACCTCTGCCATTTCAATGGGAGTCAGGCAACGATTGAAAACGCGGAAGTCGTCCACTTTGCCGCCTTTGAACCCGGCGTCACGAAACCGGTAGCCGATGGCCAGGTCCGGCTCGCCGCCCTGGTAAGTGATGTCCTTGACGAGTTTGTCGCGAACCACCTCGACCTCGACCGGCGCGCCGTTGAGGAAAACGCGGACGCCGGCCGCCC
>QHPW01000166.1:17822-33184 GCA_003219675.1 Verrucomicrobiota bacterium | reverse complement strand
TTGACGACGTTGAACGGGGCGATGATAACGGTGGGCATGTCGCTAAATGAACGAACTTAGAATGACGAATGACGAATGACGAAAAAATGACGAAGCCCGAAGCCCGAAACCCGGCCCGCAGCAGTGACTTCATCTATTCGGATTTCGGGCTTCATTCGTCATTAGTCATTCGTCATTAGTCATTCGGCACTCGGCCTTCGTGATTCTTCACGTCGCCGAGATCACCATGAGTTTGCCCAGATCGTGATGACTGACCAGTTGAATCGCCTGCTCCGCCAGCGCCTGGCGGATGCGCGGATCGCACAAGGTGCGCAACTCGGCTTCGCGCTCCGTTGAGTAGCCGCTTGGGTAATCCGGATCGACATAGCCCGGATGACAGCCCAGTTCCGTGAAGCCGTCTTCAATCTCCGTCGCCAGCATCCGCGCGAGACTTTCGACGCCGAGCTGCTCCAGGTGCGTCTGACCCCCCCATTGGCCGTGAAATTTCGAGAAATAGCGAGCCGACGAGTGCTCGCGCAGGGGCAAGCCGTGTTCCTCCGCCAGCTCCAGGAACAAGGGAAGCATCTGCGGGTCGCGATGCACGTTGTGGTGCGAATCCAGATGCGTCGGCCGACGGTGCATCAACTCCCGAAAGCGAGCAAACTCGCGGCGCAACTCTTCGCGCAGCCGGCCCTGCGAGTCGGCGGTCAGTCCTGGTTCCTTCCCCAGATCGACATGCAACCCAACGCTTAAACTCTCAGCATCGCGACTCAGCTCGGCGGCCTCTTCGCTCCACGGCGTTTTCACAAGCAGGCTGGTGCTGGTGAGAATGCCGCGCTCATGCGCTTCGAGAATGCCGCGGTTGATACCGCGACTGGCGCCGAAATCATCGCCATTGACGATCAGGAATTTCATGATGACACCTCACTCGTGGCAGGCCGGCCCTCACGCATTAACGTGGCGTCAAGCGCCACGAGCAATAGCTCCGCGCCGGCGTTGATGTTGGATTGCAGCCGTCCGAGACGCTCGCAGAGGGCGAGCGCCGTGTAAAAGCGGACATCGTTTTCGTCCATCGGTCGCTCCGTCTCCGAATTGTAATGCCTCAGCAAGTCGTCGCAGCAGGTCTGAAACACCTCCTCATCGTGGTGGGCCAGGGTGAAGCAGAGCAGGTCTGCCGCGAATCCTCCAAGATCGAGCCCAGGGTCGGACCGGCGGCACGCCTCGAAGCGATACAGATAAAAGCGACCGTCCACGCCGTAATGGATGCAGTCCCATCCGAACGCGCCGTGGATCGGCGCCGGAGGTTGCCGCCGCCTTGACGCGGCCCGCTCCTGGAGCCGGTGAACACAGACACGAAACCGGTTCACCACATCCGATCCAACGCGCAGGATTTGAAGATTCGTCTCCGCTCGCGCGATGGTTGCCTGGAGTCCCGTTCCGAGAGGGTCAGTCTCCATGCCGCGGAGCGCGACCTGGCTCCGGTGCAGAGCCGCCAGCGTCTGGCCGATCCGTTCTGCGCGGTGCCGCAGAGACTTGAGGCTGTTCCGAAAAGTCAAAAACTCCCAGAGGTTCATCCACGAATCAAATTCGTAGAGCACCAGGCGCGGCTCCCCGGCGGGCCGCGCCACCGGCCGCGGGATGTGCACCCGCTTCGATATCTTCGCCTCGCGCAGCCGGGTTGCCGCCTCGAAGTCGTCCGCCGCCGCGGCCTCGGTCGCATGGAGCCGCCCGGTGAGAATCCGCGTCTCCGGCCGGCCGTCGAGGCCGGCAACTCTCAACACGCAGCGAATCCCGCAGTCGTCATTGGCGCGTCCGGATATCGGGTAAATCCGACAGGCCTCGATGTTTGCCCGACCGGTGCCGGAATCTTGCGGCTCGGTGGACAGGCAGGCCTGTATCCAGTCCGCATCGAGCCGCTTCGGAAAAACCTCGGCGGCCTCAAAGCCGCGCGCACCGTCCGTCAACCTCCTTGATATTGTAGCAGCCGACGTGAGGAGGCTCCGATCAATTTCGGATTTCGGATTTCGGATTTCGGATTTTGAAGGACGAGCCTCCTCACGTCTGCCGCTGCCAGGTTGACGGGCGGCGTGACCCGGCCTGGAAGTTTCTCCCGGCGCAGCTGTCGGATCGCCAGTGTCCGCCGGGCTGGACAGGGAGACTCGCTCAGAATTCTTCGCGGGCCGGAAACAGATGAGAACGGTACGGCCTCCGTTATCGTAAGTGACCGTGGACATCGCCTGGTGCAGATTGCGGAAGCCGCACCCGTGATTCACGAAATAGTTTTCATTCTCCTGGAAACGCCGAAACGTGAGCCTCACATCGAAGCCGTCACCCTGATCGGTGACCGCGACGAGGGTGCCCTTGCGTGCCAGCACGAGTTCCACAGAAATGGCCTTGCCGGGATCGCGTCCGTTGCCGTGCTTGAAGGCGTTGCCGAGTGCGTTCCTCAATGGGATCAGCAAGTCCCGGATCAGTTGCAGCCGCGGCACCGCCGCGAACCGTTCCAGGAGCGCGGCCTTCAGCAGCGGGAAAAGTTCGTCCCGCCCGCGGCCACAAAACCGCACATGGGCGTCTGCAGTTGCGACGCGCGGGTCGGTAATGTTGCTCAGGGGTCCGGCCGCAAAATCCGTCGCCTCGATTTCCGCAAGCAGCCGTGATCGGGTGTAGCTCAAGTCGATCATGCTTTTACTCCTGCAGGAACATCATTCAGCGCGCGGCTGAGGATTTCCTCGACCACTTGTTTGGCGTCGAAACAGGTCTCCGCCAGCTCGCGCGCGGCGCGGCAATGCCGCTGGTAATCAGCGTTGATCGCTGCGAGCGCTTCGGCAGCCTGCTGCGGCGTGCTGAAACGGAACATGCCCTCGCCGTTGGGAAGGAACGCGCTGGGGCCGGTGTCCTGCACCACCACCGGTTTGCCGCTGGCCAGGTAACAGAGCGTGCGATCGCTCACCCAGGCATTCCGAAATTTCATGCACGACCGTTTGGCGCAACTGAACTCACCGCGCGATTGCTGGAGATAAGATTGATAGCTCTCCGGAGAGGCGGCGACTTCGCGCGCATGCCGGATGCGCCAACCCCTCTGCTCCAAGTCACGGCGTTCCCCGGCGTCCCGTTCCGTTCGCATGGACAGGGCCAGTTCCAACGGTTGAGGGGTCAGCCGCGGCAACTCCGCAAATTCCAGGAAAGCGAGGACGAATCCCACGACGAGATGGTCGTGAACGCCTCGCCGTGGGGATCGAACCGATACGGCCATCCTTCCAGAGAAACGGCCGGCCGGATGTGAATCCAGTCCAGACCGCAATCGGGAATTGCGCTGCCGGGCTTTCCGACGTTCTCGCCGGTCGTGAAATAGAAATCATGAGGCGGCACGGACAGTTGCCTGCGGTTGATCCAGAACTGGAGCAACCCCGGATCAATATCAATCATCGCCGTGCGCCGGAACTGCGCCAGCAGTCCCGGACTGGTCGCGTAATGGAAATTCAACAGCAGGTCAGCCCGCTGAAAAATGGCCTCCGCCTCCGCGCGGGTCATGTCGAGGTACTCTTTCGGCGCGTCCGGCGAGGGTTCCTTGCTTTGCGTCACGTAGAGGATGGCTTTTCCGTCCAGGCCATGTTGTTGCATCCGCGCACGGAACGTGGTCAGCGCGGCGGCCTCCCATTCCATGCGGCGCTTGCTGCGAAAGGCTTCCAGCCAGTACACCTCGCAGCCCAGTTGGCGCAGCCCCAGCACGTACTGGAGGTAAACCCAGAAATGCCCGCCGCCCTCAGGGAAGGCGGCCACATTGGACGGCGCAATGACGACGGTAGGCATGTGGTTAAATGGGTGAATTCAGAATGACAAATGACGAAAGAAGCCCGCAATCCGAATGACTGGAATCCCGCGAGCCGGCCGGGTTTCGGGCTTCGACCTTCGTCATTTTTTCGTCATTCGTCATTCGGCCTTCGTCATTCTCTAATCTCGGCGCATGGAAATGCCCCTGCTTACTTCAAGCTGTCACCTCCACCGCGACGGGAAGAACCGGCTCGAATTCCTCGAACCACCCGTCAATGCCAGATGACCCGGTTGGCGATGCGCGAGTACTCATGGGTCTCGAACAACAGGTTCAATTCGCGCTCGCCGGGCAGACGCCAGCCCGCATCCGCGACCGCTTGCCGGTAAAGGTCGAGTACCCACCGTCGGTGCTCGGAAGGGAACCGGAGCAGGAACGTGGACAGGTCATAACTGGCTGGCCCGACGGCGGCGTGATCCCAGTCAATCAGTCGCGCGCGCGGGCCGTTGGCGAAGGGAATAACAAACACGTTGATGGCCCACAGATCACCGTGCAACAGTGTCTCCGGGCCGCCGCCTTCGGCGAGTGCCTGCGCGCGCTCCGGCAGTTCATCGCGCAGTTTGCACAGCCGATTCATGAGGCGGTCGCGCAACCCGCTTTGTTGCGCGCCGGGTTGCCAGGCTTCGAGCGCGTACAGGGCGTCGCGCACGTTCGATTCGTAAAAGTGGATTCCCAGATCGCCGCCGTGCAGCCGAACTTCGCCGAGCAAGGCGTGTTCGGCGAATCGAGTGTGCATTTGGGCCACCAACTGGACGGCAGCCCTGACGGATTCGCGATCGGCCTGGCGCGGATCGAGTTCGTGAGGTCCGAGGTCCTCATAAACATGCCAGGCGCACGCGCCGCCGGGTTCGACGACGCTCCCCAGCAGCGGCGGGCCACCGCCGCCGAGGCCGATGGCCGGGAGCCAGCGTTTCGCCGCCAGCTCGCTGCGCCTCGCGATCTGCGGCTTGAGCCGTTTCACCACCACCGAGCGGGTCTGGCCGTTGATGGCGAAGCGAAGGCGGAACACGCGCATCCCGCGCGGCTGGAGGGTCGACTGCTCAAGGAAGCGCCCAGACGCCTCATGTCCATTCAGCATTTTTTGAAGCAAGTCGCGCAGCTCGGCCACTCCGGGCTGGTCGCTGCCTTCCAGAACTTTTTCCAATCCTTCAATCATGAATGAGTGATCCATCCCGCCTCGCTTAGGGCTTGGGCCATGCGCTGTCCGCAGGCGCTGCAGTTACCGATGGGGTTAACCAGGTTGTCCGGCCGTCCGTACATCAGACCCATCGATGCCCACGCCAACTCGTCCAGCAGACGAAAGAATCTTCCGCATGCGGCCAAACTCTCCACCTGCGCCTTGTTGCTCAGCATTGGCCAGTCCGCCAAACACACTCGATAAACAGCCAAATCCGGGCTGGCCGTGTAGCCCGAGTGCTGCGCCAGGTCAGTGCTGGGAACGCCCCAACCCGCAAACTCCCAGTCAAATACGAGGAGCACGGGTCCGTCTGCGGAGGGTCGCAGGCGTAAATTCCTCACCACGAAGTCGCCGTGAACGAGGGTTCGGGGCATTCCGTCGCAGATTTGCTCGATCTCGCTCCAATGCCCCTCCAGCACATCACACTGTTCGACAACAGTCTGTAATACCGCCACGCCGCCGGAGGGCAGGTCGGGATTGGTGAAATGCTCCAGCATTTTGGCGCGAAGCGACCGCATGAGTTGCAGGTATTGTTTCGGGCCACGGTCGGGCAGGCGCATCTCCCGGCCAAGACGCCGGCTGGTGTTGTGGGCGGCTGCCAACCAGCGCGCGGCCACGGCACGATGCTCGTTGTTCTGCGGCGAGTAGAGGTCACCCTCGGCCTCTTCCAGGAACAGCCACTGGGATCGACCGTCCGGTTCTTCCACACTTCCGTAATAACCCACCGACGGTAGCGGCAGATATGGAAGGAATTCCTCGTAAATGGACCGCTCGACAGCCGCGGTGTGGAGAGGACAGCGTTTGGCGATGACGGCCGAGCCGCCGGGCCCGACTCCGGCCAGTCTATATACGCCCGATTTCTCACTCTGATTCCATCCTTTAAAGACGGCAATCATCTTTGGCGCCACACGGTTGGGCCCGGTTGCGAGCCACGCCTGCGCCGCAGGGTGTTCCCGAAGATTCTCGCGCAATAGCATGACTCTTTTAGCCTTCAGAATATTTCGGCGTGCCGCCTGCCCAACAATTCCTGGAGCAAGCCGCGCAGCTCAGTCACGCCGCATTGGCCCGCGGCCTTCAAGCACTCGTTCTAATCCTTCGATCATTTTTCAACTCCACTTCATGGCGCGCAACTGCTCGTTCAAGCTGGTTTCATATTGCCGCAGTGCATGGATACCTTTGGCCAGGAAACTGTAGTCGCCTGAACCCATCCAAGTTGTCGCCCAGTACATCGAGTCCACTAAACGCAACACTGTCCCGCAGACGGCCACGCGCTGAAGGATCGGCTCGTCGAGATGCGGGTAGTCGGTTTTCAAAACCGAGTAATAAGCGCTGAGGTCGGGGCTCACCACATGGTAAATGAACTGCGCCAGATCGACCCCCGGTGAGCCCCAGCCGGCAAATTCCCAGTCGAACACAAGCAGCCTGGGGCCGCTGCTTGGGCCGGGTTGAATGCGCACGTTCTTGATGACGAAGTCGTCGTGGACCAGCGTCAGTGGCAAGACCTCGCAGATGCTTTCTATATCGCTCCAGCGTGATTCCAGCACCTCGCAGTGCCCCTCCAACGCCCGCAACTTCCTGGCATCTTCACCCGGCACGGTGCCGTTCCCTCCCAGGACCTCCCGCACGGTGGCGCGGCAGCGGCGGAGCAGTCCCAGGTAATAGCCCAGTCCGCGGTCGGGCAGGCGCGCTTTGAGGTCCGGGTTAGCGAGGGCGAGGTGAATTTTCCCCAGCCACTGGCCCGCCAGCGCGCGGTGGTGGGGAAGTTGCGGCGAGTACATTTCGCCGACCGCATCTTCAAGGAAAAGCCAGCAGAACTCTCCTTCGGACTCTTTCAGGAATCCGTAACAACGCAACACCGGCGCCGCCACCCGCGGCAGGAATTCCTCGTAAATCATGCGCTCCACCTCTGCCGTCGCCACGCGGCATCGCTTGGCAATGACCGCTCCTCCGTCCGGCCCGATTCCGTGGAGCCTGTACACCGCGGACTTTCTTTTCTTGAGCTTGAGAATGTCAATGCTTGTCGGTTCCACACGGTCCGGCTGAAGTTGGCTCCAGGCCCGGACTGCCCGGTGTTCGACGAGCCGCTCCGGCAGGACTTCTGTGACAACGGACCTAGAGCCGAATGCGCGCCGTTCTCCATCGGCTACGGTTATGGAAGGCTCGATCCCGACAACCTGTCCGTGCTCAATTCGCAGAATACGGTCGCAATGTTTCAACGTGCTCAAACGATGGGCGATAATAAACGTCGTCCGACCGCGCATGAGCCGCTCGATGGCCTCCACGATCGTCGTTTCGGTCTTCACATCCACGGAACTGGTCGGCTCGTCCAGAATGAGCACGGGCGCGTCCTTGAGGAAGGCGCGCGCCAGCGAAATGCGCTGGCGTTCACCGCCGGAGAGTCGCATGCCGCGCTCACCCACGAGGGTGGAGTAACCCTCCGGAAGTCCGACGATAAATTCGTGGGCGTTGGCGGCCTGGGCTGCGGCGGTGATTTCACTCTCGCTCGCGCCGGGCCTGGCGTAGGCGATATTCTCGGCGATGCTGGTCGAGAACAACACCGGCTCCTGAAGCACCATGGTAAACTGATTACGCAGGTCGGCGAGCCGGTACTCGCGCAGGTCCACGCCATCGAGCAGAATCTGGCCTGTGGTCGGGTCGTAGAAACGCGTCAACAAATTGACCAGGGTGGTTTTGCCGGCGCCGGTAGCGCCCGCGATGCCCAGGCAGGTGCCCGGCTGGATTTCAAACGAAACGTCGCGCAGAACCGGGCGATCCTTTTCATAAGCAAATGAAACGTGGCGAAAGACCATCGCGCCTCGAGCCCGGCCGAGAGGGCGCGCGTTGGGTTTCTCCACCACATCCGGCGCTTCGTCCAGCAGGGCGAAGGCGCGTTCGGCGCTGGCCAGGAGCGTTTGCATCGCCCCCATTTTTTTGCCGAGGGTCTTGAGCGGGGCGTAGAGCTGCGAGAGCAGCCCCATCACATAAATCAGTTCGCCCGAAGTCAACGTGCGGGTCTGGATTTCACAGACGCCAATGAAAAGAAAAGCCGCCGTGCCCAGAGCGGTGATCAACGCGATCAGAAAACCGAACCCGCGCTGGATGAACGTGAGGCGGATGCGCGCGCGCATTCCCTCGTTGGATTTGCCCACAAACCGCGCCTCTTCGCGCTGTTCCTGGCCAAACGCCTTCACGACGCGGGCGGCCCCCAGCACCTCGTGCACCACTGACAGCGCGGAACTTTCCAGTTTTCGTATTTCGCGCGCCTGACGGCGAAGGCGCGGGCGATAAGCGCGCGTCGCCAGAAAAACGGCGGGCCCGGCCGTCAGCGCCACCAACGCGAGTTGCCAGTTCATCAGAAGCACCGTGAAAATCATCGATCCGAACGTCAAAACCGACGTGAACGAGGGCAGGACGCCGTCCACGGCGATGCGCTGGATGGAAGCGGCATCGTACTGAATGCGATAGCTGGAATCCGCCGTGCCCTTGGTGTCGTGGTAAGCAAGGGAGAGACGCTGCACCTGGCGAAATAATTGCGCGCGGAAACCGCGCAACAGCTTTTCGCCGGCATAGGTCGTCAGGAGCGTGCTGGCGAACTCGCGGGCCTGACTCAACAGAGCGACCGCAACGACCAGCACGACCAGGAACAGGAGCAGAGCGGCGTCCGATTGTTTGATGCTCTCCGGCAGAAGGGCGGCCAGCACGCCGGAAAGGGGGCGGTGCCCGATGATATTGTCCAGGGCAATCTTCAGCGGCAAAGGAGTGAGCAAGGCCAGTGGCGGAGCCAGCAGACTCAGCAGGAGAATGCCGGCGAGATAACGCCGATACGGCCACACCTGCTGCCCCAACCGCCGATAGAGCGTCAGATTCTCAAACCGGGCCGTCACCTTTCTCCTCTCTTTCGATTTTTCTGACGGCGCCGAGAAAGGCGGCCGTGGCGGCGGCGCATTCGTGCACCGCGCGTGATGCCAGCAACAAAGTCACTGCGCCCAACGCAAGGCCGGCATACCAGGCCTGATCCTGCACGGCGCCGACGGAAAGAGCGGCGAACAAAACGGTCAGCGCCATTCCCCCCAGGGAACAGCGCGGCCACGACCGAATGCGCAAAAGCTGGCGTCCATCGCCATGATACTCGACAGCGATGAACATGCGGGCGGAACCGAGCAGCCCGCCCCGCACTTCCAGGTCCCAGGGATCAAAATTTCCGCCGCGCATGGGCAGACAGCCGTGCGCGCGCAGAGCCGCTTCGATGGCGTGAAGCCGTTCTTCCACACCGAGAGAACGCTTGCTCCAGAGATTTGCCAGCCAGGGCCGCGGGAACGCGAAGCCGGTAATCACTCGTTTGCGCCAGAGAGTCAGCCCATGGCGAAGCCGCCCGTCAAGCCGCGCCAGCGGCTGCAACAAATACAGGCAGGCGGTCGTCAGACGGAGTTTCATTCGCCCGGCGCGGGACGCCGGCGAATGGGTAAAGCACACACGAGCGGCACATCGGCTGGCCTGCGCCAGCGGCGCGCCGATGGCGAAAGCGAACAAAGGCAAGGCCAACTTCAACGGCGGCCAATAGGCGCTGAGTGCAGACAACACTCCCAGGATCGCGATGATCAGATACCATTCGGGCATCATCGGCAGAGCGTCAATCATGCCGGCGGCCGGTTCGTAAAGCGACTGGAAGGGCGCCAGTCCCCACACCCCGTGATAAACGCGGCGCGCGCGCCACCGGACGTACGGGACTCCATAAACCCGCCCCGCCCATTTGAGATGGCCGGCGACGTTGTATTTCTCGGGCCATTTCTTTTCCAAAAGCGCCTCCGCCTTTCCATAGCCCTTCTGCTGGCGCAGGTAGGCGCGGACGGAATTACGGCGATGATGCCAGACGACCGCCGCGGGATTGAACCCCAGCGTCCAGCCTTTTTTTTGCAAGCGCCAACAGACGTCCACGTCGTCGCCGGCGACACGAAACTGCGGATCAAATCCGCCAATCGCCTCCAGACAGGACCTGCGGAACGCCATGTTGCAGCCGGGAATGTGTTCCGCCACGCGATCGGACAGAAGCACGTGCGTCGGGCCGCCGGGCGCATGCGCGAAGCATTCGGCAACAGGACCGTCCGTCGCCGGCGGGATGTTGGGGCCGCCCACCGCCGCCTGCCCGGCGTTCGCCATGTTCAAAGCATCGTCGTCGATGTAGGCCACGATGTCGCCGTTGGCCGCCTGCCACCCGGTGTTGCGGGCGTTGCTGAGTCCGCGATTCTCAGTGCGTATCTCCCGGCAATCATACTCCCTGGCGATGGCCGCGGTGCCGTCAGTGGACCCATCATCCACGACGATGATTTCGCAATCGGGATATTCGAGTTGTTGCAACCCCTCCAGACAATCGCGAATGGTTCGCGCGCCGTTGTAACTGCAAACCACGACCGAGACGCGCGGCCAGGGCACTTCCTCCATGAACGGCACTTCGTTGAAAGCCTCACGCACGGCCGTCAGGGCTGGCTTCAATGCGCGATTCCGAGCAGTAATGCCAAACATCCAGTCCTCCACCTCCGCTCCACCGCGGAACCACTCGTCGGTCCAGGCGTAAACGAAGACGCCTGCGCAGCCCGCCGCGAAGGAGGTGCGAACCTGCCAGCCGAGCACTTGCGCCTGAGTCGCTTCACCGTGCCGCAGGCTGTCCAGACCCATCTCCGCCATGACCAAGGGGCGGTCGCCGGCAATGTTGTGCAAGCGGGCCAGGTAGGCATCGAGACTCTTCTGCGATTCCAGATAAACGTTGAAACAGGCAAAATCGAGGAACGCAAGCTGAAGATATTCGGTGGAGGGATAATTGACGTAGGTGACAAGACATTCCGGATCCTCCGCCTTCACGGCATAATAAAGGCGTGCGAGGAAGCGTTCCAATCTGCGTCGCCCATGCCAGCGCACGATGGACGCGGGGATTTCGTTGCCAATCGTGTAGCAAAGGATCGCCGGATGACCGGCGCGGGCGCGGACTTCAGTTCGCACCATCTCTTCCAGGGCGCGGGCGCACTTGCGGTAATCGAGAAAGGCCACTGAGCGTTCCACCGGCAACCCCGCCATGATCCGTAATCCATGGCGGTGCGCGGCGTCCATCAACCAGAGAGGCGGCGGTGTGTAGGTGCGCACGGCGTTCACGCCGTTGGCGGCCATGAGTGCAAAGTCGCGTTCCACCACCTCAGGCGCCGGGAATTCCTCGCCTTGCTCGTTCGGGCGAAAGGTCCCGTAAGTCACACCGCGCACATACAGTTTTTCGTCGCCGACAAAAATGAATTTGCCATGAACCCGGGCACGGCAGCGTGTCGCGCCGTTCGACGCCGCACGAAACCGTGCAACCTGGTTGGAGCTCGGGGGGAGAATCCATTCGGGAAAATGCTCCGGAACCTTCCGCAAACTCGGAAGAACACGGTCATTTTCACAGAGCGCGGTCGCGTCGCCACTCAATCTGGCTGAGCCGCGCGGATGGTCGTTTTCGTCCACAAAGGTTAGCGAGACCGCTATTTTCTTACTTCTTACCCGAGGCATTCGGAGACGCTTTAACCCAAAAGTAAGAGCACTGAAGCGTCACTGAGCCGCCACTGATGCGTCACCGAAACGTAACGCGCATAATAGGCTAACAGTCGTGGCCGTGAAGTGGGGTGCCTACCCAAAACGCCTGAAGTCAGGACCTGAAACCCGCTGCGGGAAAATACTGCGGATATTTGGGCTCGCGACCTGAGAGCTAAGGTAGGGGAACAACCCATATCAGTTCCTCGAAGGGTGAAGAGGATTCTCGCCGGAACCCTATGGGCGCGACCTGGCACCGCTTAGTCCGAACATAGAGGATCCTGCCCTATCAACCAGCCACGCCGCGAGGCGTAACGCACCATTTCCGAGCGACTGCGCAGCCCCAGTTTCCTTCCGAATCGGAATTTGTGCGATTCGACGGTCCTTGAGCTGAGGGAGAGTTTTTTGGCGATCTCCTTGTTCGTGAAGCCCCAGGCAGCCAGGCGCAGCACCGCTTCTTCCCGCCTGCTCAGGCGTCTGGCCGGCCTTTTTCCCTGCGCAGTCAGCTTGCCCAGCTTTTCAACGAAGACCGCGGTCACCAGAGCCGGGTCGAAGTGAACCCCGCCGGATGCCACATTACGGACTGCTCGCAGCAATTCTTCACTCGCCGTTCGTTTGAGCACGTATCCGGCGGCCTTCGCCCTCACCAACTCGCGCACGTAGATCTCATCCTCGTGCATGGTCAAGGCCAGCACCTTGACTTTGGGGCAGTCCCGTTGCAAAGCCTGGGCGACTCTCAGGCCGCTCATTTCGGGCATGGAAAGGTCCAGCACCACCACATCCGGCTTGAGGGACCGCGCCTTTTGCCAGGCATCCCGGCCGTTGGCCGCTTCGGCGATCACATCCACGTCGTGTTGCGAGTTCAACAACAACGCCAGCGCTTCGCGCATGAGGGCGTGGTCATCGGCCAAAAGAACGCGAATCTTCTTCATTCGCCGGTTCCCTCTTTGCCCGGTTCCGGGGCAAATGGAATGCGCACCGACACGGTCGTTCCTGAACCCGGAGCGGTTTCGAAATTGATCGTTCCGCCCGTCATCGTGGCGCGTTCCCTCATATTCATCAGCCCCGCGTGGCCCTGCGCGCTGACGACGCCCTTCAGCACCTTTTCAATCTGAAAACCTCGCCCGTCGTCTTCGACGATGAGAGCACCTTGGTTCCGGCCGTGTTCCAGAAGGACGCTGACGCGGCGGGCTCGAGCGTGCTTGAATACGTTTGTGAGGGCTTCCTGAGCGATCCGGTACAGGGTGGTTTCGACCTGCAACGGCAGGCGCCGCTTGCCGAAGCCTCGGCTGTGGAAACCTACAGGAACGCCGGCGAGTTTCGTCCACTGCTCGGTGTAACGCCGCAGGACGGCGACGAGGCCCAGGTCATCCAGCGCCGGCGGGCGCAGGTTCCACACCAGACTGTGCACCTCGCTCATCATGCCTCCCACGATGTTCGACAACTGCGCCAGGCGCGTGCGGAACGGAGCTTGGCGCGGCAAATCCTCGCCCAATCGTTTCAGTCCGAGGCTCAATACGGTCAACTCCTGTCCAAACCCGTCGTGCAGTTCGCGCGCCAGGCGGCCGCGTTCGGACTCCTGCGCCTCGACCAGGCAGCGCAAGACGTGCAGATGCACCCTCTCGGCCCGCTTGCGATGAACCCTTTCTGCTTTCAGTGCCTGATGGGTCCGCCACAACTCGGCCGTGCGTTGGCGAACCCGCAGTTCCAGTTCCTCATTGGCTTTTCGCAAGTCATCCAACGCTCTTTGCCAGACAGAAATGTTCGTGACCGCCGTGCGACAGTGGTTGAGGTGATCCGGGCCCTCGCCCAGCATGCTCTGGTGAAGCTCCGGTTCGTGGAGCAGCCTCCGCGTGTCTTTGGAATCGGGTGGAGGTCGCTTTATGACCTTTGCTTTCACGGGTCCCAGGGGGCGCGGCTCAACCGCCCGCCTCCGTTTTGATGAAATGGCCGCAAGGTTTTTCATGCGCTTCCCCTCCGGGAGCCCGATCTGTACAGCATCCAGGATGAGTCATCAATCGGCACAGCTTTCGGGACTGTCTTACTGTGGCAGGACAAAACTCAAAGGCAAGCAAAAAGGCGGCAAAAAGGCGGCAACCAAACACGCAGGACACGCAAGGTAGGGCGGGCTGTCCCCAGCCCGCCGGGCCGCGGCGCGGTGAATACGTATATCCGAAAGTTATTTTTGCGCTGATCTCTGACGGTGCCGTAGTGGCACGGGCGTCTCGCCCGTGCGTTTCTGGCAGGCAGCAGCCCGACGCGGGCTGCAACGCACGGGCGAGACGCCCGTGCCACGACTCTTTGGTTCCGGCCGCGCCGGCCTGAGGACACCGCGCCGTTTTTCGGAGCAAAAAATGGCGAGGAGGCTGCCGACGAAACCGGCGATTGGGAAGCCGCCAGTACCCGCGCGCTGGGAAGCGCGCGCTACTCGTTCGAGTGTTCTATAGCTTAGTGGTCTATTTCATAAATACGCACACGTTCGCGGCAATGGATTTTGGGCGGAGGCTAGACGCGAGTGACGAGCATATCCCACAGCGGATCTGTAAGGAGCGAGCAACAACGCCTCCGTCCAAAAGACATGCCGCCCTCCGGGTTGCGCCCAATTTGGCCCGTGGCTTCGTTGCTCGGTCGGTCGAGTATCGCTGCGGATACACCCCCTCCGTCGCGCCTCGCCACGGGCCAAATTGGGCGCAACGAACGTGTGCGTATTTATGAAATAGACCACTTAGCCGCTGCCCGCGAGGGTGACGATGGCGTAATTGGGTGTGTCCACGAGGTAGCCCGATCCTTGTTCCAACATCAGATACACCTCTTTGTCAATTGGCCATCTTGAATTGCCTATTGGAATCAACTTCACCTGCACGGAGGCTGCGCCGGCGGGAATCGTCACCGTACCGGGCAAGGTTTGATAATCCACACCGTTCAGCGGCGTGCCGCCCAGCGAGTAATTCACCGTCACCGCCGTCGCAGTGCTGCCGCCGGCGCGGCGGCTGATGGTAAACACGCCAATGTCACCTGGTCCTGATGCGCGTGAGTCCGAAGCCACCACCGACACCCACGTTCGAGTGTCGGCAGGTTGTCCGTTGCCCGTAATGGTCACGGTGTCGAAGTTGGGTGTGCCCACGAGGTAGCCCGATCCCTGTTCCAGCATCAGATACACGTCTTTGTCAATTGGCCATCTTGAACCACCCGTTGGAATCACTTTCACGTCCGCGGAGGTCGCGCCGGCGGGAATCGTCACCGAGCCGGGCAAGGTTTGATAATCCACTCCGTTCTGCGGTGTGCCCCCCAGCGAGTATTTCACTGTCACCGCCGTCGCAGTGCTGCCGGCTCGGGTGATAGTAAACACACCGATATCGCCTGGCCCGGACGCGCGTTTGTCCGAAGCCACGACCGACACCCACGTTCGTCCGTCCGGCGATGGCAGTGGCGCCGTCGTGACATGGATCGCCACGCTCTTGCTGTTGGAGCCGCCACTCCCGGTCACCGTCAACGTCGCTGTGTAATCTCCGGCAGTGTTGTACGTGTGCGACGGGCTCTGCGCCGAGCTGTGCGATGAGCCGTCCCCAAAGTTCCAATCCCGGCTCGTGATGCTCCCGCTCGACTGGTCCGTGAACTGCACCGTCAAGGCCGCGTTGCCCGACGTCGGACTGGCCGTGAAGTTCGCCGTCGGCGGCTGTGGAGGTGGCGGTTGGTCGTCGTCGGCTATGACGATGGTCGCGCTGTTTGGCACGCCGACGTTGTATGCGTCGTTGGGGGACAGTGTGAGAACCACCATCTCTGGCAATTCGACAATCTGGTCATCAAGAACCTGAACCAGGACAT
>QHPW01000166.1:11649-17749 GCA_003219675.1 Verrucomicrobiota bacterium | reverse complement strand
AACCGGGAAGTCTCCGGTAATCAACCCCGCTCTGCGCCGTGCCGCCGACGGAATAATAGACGGTCAGCGGCGCCGACGAACTGTCGTTGCGGTAGAAAGTGAATGTGCCCGTGTCCGCGCCCGGTTCCGACGCCAGCATATCAGTGGCGACGACCGTGACCGAGGGTTTCTGTGGCGGCGGTTGGTCGTTATCCGCAATGCTCACCGTTGCGCTGGAAGGAGAGCCGACCGCGTAGGCTGCGTTGGCCGACAACGTGAGGATAACCGTTTCGTCGCCTTCCACTGCCGAATCATCAATCGGCGTCACCGTGACCGTGGCCGATGAGGCGCCGGCAGGAATGGTCAGCGACGTCCCCAGTTGCTGATAATCCGTCCCATTCTGGGCAGTGCCGCCCAGCGCGTAGTTCACCGCCAATGCCGACCCAGTGTCACCGGTGCGCGTGATGGTAAAGGTACCCGAATCCGGCCCCTGTTCAGAAGCGTTGGAATCGGCTGCCGCGACGGTCACGATCGGTATCTCCGCCGGGGGCTGATCGTCGTCCGCGATGGTGACAGTTGCGCTGGCGGGTGAACCGACGTTATAGGCGGCGTCCGCGGAGATTGTGAGGACCACCGTCTCATTCTGCTCCACCTGGGTGTCGTCTATCGGCATCACGGTCACGGTCGCCGAGGTCGTGCCGGCCGCAATCGTCACCGACGTGCACGACTACCGGCAGTCCGCACCGTTCTGGGCGGTGCCGCCGAGGGTGAAATGCACTGTCAGGGCGGCCGAGGTGCCGCCGGTGCGGCTGACGGTGAAGGTGCCGGTGTCCGCACCCTGTTCAGCAGCGTTGGCATCCGTGGCGACAACGGTGATCGTTGGTTTCTGAGGCGGCGGAGGGGTCGATCCGCCCAGCGCCTTGAGCAGATTAAGCCGGCCACCGCTTCTGCATTTCCCCGCCAGACTCGGCAACGGATCGACGCTGGACAAAATGCGGTTGATGATTTGTTGATAGTTATCGTTGGGAAAATGGGCCATCAGCAGCGCGCAGGTGCCGGTGACGTGCGGCGCGGCCATTGAAGTCCCATCATAATAACGGTAATCACTGTCGGACCCGTTCCAGCAGGAGAAAATGGCTGCACCCGGCGCGCCAAGCTCCACGGTGGTCGCGCCGTAATTGGAAAAGAAGGCGAGATCATCGGTTCGGGTCGTGGCGGCGACGGAAATGATGTTGTCGAGATCGTAGCTGGCCGGATAAATCGGATCCACGGCGTTATCTTCCGACGAGTTTCCGGCGGCGGCGACCCAAATGATGCCGGCCTGGCGCGCGCTGTCGATCGCGTCACGAAGGGCCTGGGAGGTGAAGGTGGTGCGTAATCAATGCACTTCACCGCGTCGGAGATGAAACCATTTCCGGTGGAGTCCAGAAATTTGCACGCCATGATTTGCACTTTCCAGGCCACCCCCACCACGCCGACCTCATTGTTTCCTACGCCGCCAATGGTGCCGCTGACGTGGGTGCCGTGGCCGTGATCGTCCATAGGGTCGCCGGTGTTGTTCATCGCGTTGATGCCATGAACGTCGTCCACGTAACCGTCGCCATCGTCATCGATCCCGTTGCCGGGGATCTCACCGGGATTGACCCACACATTGGGGGCTAAATCTTCGTGCGTGTAACGCATTCCTGTATCAATGACCGCAACGATGATGTTAGCCGCGTCGTTGCGAATGTCCCAAGCGTCCTGCGCGTGAATGTCCGCGCCGGGTTTGCCGCCATAAATGCCGGTGTTGTGCAATCCCCAGAGTGAATCGTCGTTGTAACGAAAATCATTGGGCGCCTGCAGGGTCTGCACCTGATAATCCAGCTCGGCGTATTCGACGGCGCCGTTCTGGCGATAACTCGTGATCAGATCGGAGAGGCTGGACGTTGCAGGCACTCTTACCACCTGCAAATTGCCCACGTTGGGATAGGCCTGCAGGATTTGTGTCCCCAGCGACCGGTGCAAAGTGGCCAGCGTGCCCAACACCGCTCCACTCCTGGGTTTGACCAGGATTCTATCCTGCCGAAAGCCGTCCAGAGGATGCTGCGAAGGACCCAGGGAAGGCACTGTCCGATAAAAGCGTTGTGGGAAATTCCCCGCCTGCGTCTCAACAAAATCAAAGTAACCGGTGCTGGAGACGGTGTTGGTAAAAACAGGAGTCCACTCGACGAAATCAGCGCTGGCTTCCACAACATAGGCGGCGCCCGGCGCGCCTGAAACACGGAAATGAAATTGAGAGGAATCCAACACCGGGCCACCGGGAGGCGGCGTTGGAGCCGATGGCACCGACTGTATAAAAACCGCCGTCAATAACACTCCAAGACCCGGCCGCACTCTTGCGGTCCACAATTTTCCGACCGTGCTTCCGGTCGTGCGCAATGAGGATGACCGACGCAATGTCATAAACTCACCCGTCCTTTCTCAGTTTCAGTGTGTCTGGGTTGCTGTTGCTGATGTTCCGAGGTTGTCTCCAACGCGATCTTTCGCATGGCTTGTCTCTGTAATTTGGGCGCCCGGGACCTGAACATACATACCTCAGGTCCCGGGATGGAGGGAGGGCAGCCGTCAACCAACAGGAGTTGTTTCGGCCCGCCCCCCAAAACTTGTGAACCGCCCGGCCAACGCTGTTTCGCCAGGCTGGAGGTTATTCGTGTCCCGTAGCGCTCCATCTGCATGCAAGATTTCATTCTGATCCGTCTAATCCACCAGCCAACACACTGATCATGTTAGCCAGGGCGCCGAAGGCCGATAGCGGGGTGAAAACCTGAAATACCGCGGGTAGAAAAACCCACTGCTTTCAAAGAGGATGCTTTTACGACGTTATGAACGCGTCGCTCGCAAGCGTCCTCGAAGGGGCCGTGCGATTTCAAACAGCAAGCGGACACATCGCTGGAACCTGATGTCTTTTTATAACCGCAAACCCAGACTGTAAACTGGGGTGATGACCCGAAAAAACGTCGGAGCGATACCGTATGATTCTCTTTTTCGTGGGCCTCCCGTCCCCCCACCGCTCACACCGCGGGAACATACGCGTCGTCGGTTGCGAATTTGACGGTCACCTGGCGCACGCGGCGATGAATAGGAATTATTTTGCGCAGCTTCGGGTCGAAGTAGTCCTTCAGCATCGACGGCCGCGGGTTTCTCAGATAAAGATCGGGATGGTCCGCCAGGTCTCCGGAGGCAACGACATCCAGCTCCTCGCGCGAAGAGACATATTGAATGATGCAAGGGACATGGGTGACGCCCAAATCCCGGAGGGCATAGGCGCGATGGCTGCCGTTGTGGAGAACCAGGCGGTTTTCCGCGTAGATGGCGTTCAGGAAATTGGACCCGAACCCAACGGCGATTCCAATCACGCCCACGAGCGTGCCCGGCGGAGGGTAATCCTTGATATGGTTGGGCTTCAGCCGCATGGTGCCGAGAAACCGCAGATCGTTTGAGGGCGACATGAACACGTAGGTGTCGCGATGAGCGCGGGACCATTTGACGGGTGGCATCGGGTGGTCGACAGACAGGCAGGTTCGAAAAATTTCTTCATCGGTCGGCGCCGGACCGAGCTTCTCTTTCAACTTGCGGACGTGCGCCAGATCGATGTGCTTTTGATAGACGACCATCCGGTCCAACTCGACCATCCCGATGTTGGTCGGCACGGTGTTGAACCCGTTGACAATCAGCGGGTCTTTCATCAACTCGGCGCTAAGGGGTTCCAGGTGCGGAGAGTCCGGATGTGATTGTGAGCGGCGCGCCATTCGTCGGTCAGCGCTCCCTGATCGATCGACTCACGGTTCGCGGCCTCGTGGGCCATAAAACGAAGAAACTTTCCCAGCGGCGGGCGGCCCATCAGGTAAACGTTGTCGTCGGCCTCGTCCCCGTTCGTGACGGGGATGGTTTTGCGTTCGGTCTGTTCCTCGGGTTCCGTTTCAAACATCGTGACATCCGCAATCATAGTTCCACCTTTCCAAGCGCGCCTGTTTTTTCCATTGCCTTACCACCACGACCAGAATTCGACCTTGAACGTGCGGGCAATCCGCCGCGCGATGAGATCGATGATGCGATGCCGGCCGCAGAGAATTTTCGCGCTCCCGGTCATGCCGGGTTTGAGCAGGAGCGCGCCGTTGTCAATCCGGGTGGTCACCAGGACCGTTTTTCCCGAAAACTCCTCCGCCGCAATCGAGGAAGCTTCTTTTCCTTCCGAGCTGGTTTGGGTGGTGGTGGTGGCGATCGAAATCACCTGCCCATAAAAGGTCAAATCCGGGTAAGCCCTGACTTTGAGTGCGACTGTCTGCCCTGCCTTCACGTCCGCGATCTCTTTCTCCGACACGGGGGTCTCCGCTTCGATGGTTTTCATTTCAAAGACCTTGGCGATCAGGTCTCCCTTCTTGACGAGGTGCCGGGCCATTTCCTTTAATTGACGCGAGGGGGTCGCGACGGTCCCCGAGGCGGGACTGACGATCCGGACGAGTCGGATTTGTTCCTCCAGGTAACGTCGTTGCGTTTCGAGGCGCGCGATCTCCGCTTGGGTGGCGTCAATATCTTCCTGGCGACTCCCCGCCCGCAGGACCTCGAGTTTGGTTTTCGCCGCAGCCAGCTCGCCATTCTTCGCGGCCAGATTCGCTTCGCTGTCTTCCACCTCCTGTTTGGAAACCAGCTTCTCGTCATACAACCGCTTGTCCCGTTCCAGGCGGCTTATCGCGAATGGGACCGCCTCTGTGGCCCTGGCGACGTCCGCTTTCGCCACTTCTATCTCCTCCGGCCTCGGCCCGGCCACGAGCAGTCGGAGCTTTGCGCGCGCCTCGTCCATGGCCGCCTCGGTTTTCCGCAGTTCCGCCAGGTTGTCCCGGTCGGAAAGTCGCGCGATCAAATCACCCGCGCGCACGCCATCGCCTTCATCCACAAAAACCTGCTCCACGATTCCTTCGACCTCGGCCCGAACATCCGCGTTGTGAAGCGGCAATACTCTGAAGGACCCGGTCACCTTGAGTTCCATCTCAACATAGAACGCGACCGCCGACGCAGCCGCCAGCGTGCTGAGCACCATGGCCGGCCGTTTCAACGCGACGAATGCTTTCTTCAGCGCCTTGAACCAGACTTTTGATTCCTGGGGAAACAATCGAAGCAGCCGCCGCCTGATTTTCGCGACGATCAGGAAAAGAACCATAAAAAGCGCCTTGAGTCCCTGGTTGCGCTCCACCAGAAAACTGGAGAGCACCCACACCATGTAACCCAGAGCGCAGAAAGAGAAAGAGGAAGCGATCAAACCATAGACCAGAAAGATGCGCTTTTCGCGGGGAGTTGCCTCTACCGGCGTCTTCACGCCGAAAAGTCTTTTGATTCCCGCGCCGATGTAGGCGTAGGACCTCCGCCTCAAATTGTGGATGCCAATGCCATCGCTCAAAAGATAATAACCGTCCATTTTGATGAGGGGGTTGAAATTTAAGAGAGTTTTGACGCCGGAAGTCGCCGTCACCGCCAGCGCCACATAATTGAGCCAGGTGTCGGACTCGGTGAGCCGCCAGGCCAACGCGGCCAGTGCCCAGAGAAAAAGTTCGAAATACGGCCCCGCAAAAGAGACCCAAAGTCGCTTCGATTTTTGCGGAAAGAGCCAGGCGTCGCTCACATTGCAATACAGGCAGGGTTGGAGCAAAAGCAGCAGAAAACCCAACTCGTGAACTTCGCCGCCGAAACGTTTGCAGGTCAAACCATGTGCAAATTCGTGGGCCGTCGTCACCAGCAGAATGATCGCCCAAACCGCGGGAATCGTCGCAAAGGCGTACAGGCGGGGAAGGTCATGTTTGAAGGCGTCCCAGTTGAACACCATGACGCAGAACGCCGTAAAGATCGTCGCCGCCGATAAGGCTACGAACCAGGGCGTGAAAAAGCATCGCACCTTGCCGATAAGCCGGTCAAACAAGCGATTCGGATCACAGACGTTGAAAATCAGATAAAACACATTCCCCTGAATTCTTCGGCGCTTTCGGGGACGGTGCTTCGATTTGGTTTCCTCCCGCTCCAGCAGGTGGCCCTGGTCAAGGGTCTTGACAAAATCCGCCAGGGCCTCCGGCTCCAGGCTGGCGCCAAA
>QHPW01000166.1:10744-11617 GCA_003219675.1 Verrucomicrobiota bacterium | reverse complement strand
GCTCCACTTCCTTGAAACGGAGGAAGTCGCCGCTGGCCGGATCCTTAATGACGAAGGCGGCGTTTCCGTTCGCCCCCAGCTGGCTGAAAATCAGGTCCCCTCGCAGCTTCGGGTACGTGGGAAAATGCCGCTTGCGTGAATCGGGACGACCACTGGAGTCATCCAGTGGTCGTCCGGTGACCGCAGGGGAGACCAGACGGTTCGTCTGGTCTCCCGTTGTTACTTCTGTTGCCATGTCACTTGCAGCCTCAGCACTTGCTGTGGCTGCCTGAGCCACTACCCGAGCCTGAGCCGCTGCCCGAGCCTGAGCCGCTGCCCGAGCCGGAGCCACTGCCCGAGCCGGAGCCTGACCCGCTGCCCGAGGCGGACGCTGAACCACTGCCACCACCCGAGGGAGGAGGCGTTATACCGCCGGGGGGTATGGGCAACGGTGGAATAGTTATCCCACCGGGAGCAATTCGCTGCTCCAGTTTCTCAAAGCCAAGATTCACTAACTTCATACTGCACCTTTCGTTTTTTCGGTTACTGTGTCTCTACATTCGCAACACACTCGTGCTGCAAGATTTTGCAACACACTCGTGCTGCAAAACTCATAGATGCCAACTTAATAGCTTGCTCTCGAAGCGAACAGACGGGTGTAACCCGGAAAATTCTGGGGGTAAAAGCCTAGGATGCGCATGGTTCACGACCCGCAATTTCCTGGCCGTCAGTTCCACGTGATATTCGTAAGTGCTTGAACAAACGCAGGTCGCGTGAAACCGGGAAGGGTCGCTGGGCTCTTCCAAACGACCCTTCCCCCGAAGCGGGGAGGCCAGATGTTAGTCTGGACTCCCATTGCCACCACCAATGCCACGTTAGTCGCCCTTGCTGTGG
>QHPW01000166.1:0-10716 GCA_003219675.1 Verrucomicrobiota bacterium | reverse complement strand
GCCCCTGCCTGAGCCGCTGCCCGAACCGGAGCCCGAACCGCTGCCGCCTGGGGGAGGTGTTCCGCCACCCGGGGGCGGCACAATCCCGCCAGGAGCGATACGTTGTTCGAGTTTTTCGAACCCGAGATTCACTAACTTCATAGTGTATCCTTTGGTTGTGGTCTATTTGGTTACTTTGTTACTACGTTCGCAGCACACCCGTACTGCAAATTTGCAGCACACCCGTACTGCAAAAGCTCAAATTGCGCATCCGATGCTAAATACCCCTGACTTCCTGAACAGAGGGGTGAAGCTCCTATAACTCCGGCATGAAGACCTGACACTCGCAGGGGTGGTCGCCCCATGTGTTTTGTTTTGAGTCGTGCAAGGCGGCGAAAGGAAAGCAGGACGCATGGAAGTGTCATTTGAGAGATACCGCTGGGTCACCGTATCACCGTGACTTTGCCGCCTTTGATCCGGAGCTTTACGGCAGCGGTGTTATTGCTTTCGGCCGCTCCTCCTCCCTCGTTCAGCAGATTGTCCGGGTCAGCCGTGGAAACGATCCAGTAATCCCCATTCCGAATGCCCGTGATATCCAGACTCTGGCCGAAAAGGCTCGACGCGTAAACGTCGGCCCAACCAACCGAGATGCCCTGCGGGTCAACCTGGTCACAGTTTACGTAGGTCTGGGCGCCGACGTGCTCCAGGCTGGAATCAACCAGAACACTGTCGGTGAGACAGAAGCTGACCTTGGAATTGGACGCCAGAACCGTCCCGCCGACCGACCCGTCCGGCGCCACGTCGTGGAGTTCATAGCGGGCGAAGTTTTCGAAATGCCAGTGGTTATGCTGAGGATGGAAAACAAACGTGCCGACATAAGTGGTGCTGACAACGTACCAGTTGCCGTCGGCGTCATGGCTGTAGAGACGTTGATAGGCGTCCGTCGTGCCGGTGACTGCATTGTTTTGAGGAACAACTTCCATGGGCCCTTCCCCGAGGTTGGCAATTGCGTTGGAGAACCGAAGCAGCTTCTGGTGCGTGCCGGGATCATTCTGGATCCTGATGTCGTACGGCGGAAGGGTCTGAAGGTCCGGATAGTGGATCGTGCCGGGAGGGTTGGCTTGCGCCACGAGGACTGCGAGAGCAAAACAACCAAGCAGGCCGGCTGCGCAAACCAAAGTCGGAAACCATTTCACGAATGATCTGTTCTGCGGCCCTGGAGGGAAAACCGATTGCTTCCTTTTTGTAACATTCATAACAGGCATAATCCTTCTGGGTTGTTGTTGTTCAATTGAGTTCCAGGTTGAGCTATACGCCACGAAGATAAAATGCTGTGGCCCCCTCGAATAGATGGGCGAGAAACTGAAAAGAGAACAATCAGGGCCTGAAATCGGGACGGGGTGAACACCCTATCTTCGGCTGTGCCGCAGAGGGACCCGTCGAAAGACCGCGCACCTTTCGACCGCTCGGACCCGATCAGACTGCGAAACGCGCGCGGTCGACGCGCGTTCCTATGTTCCCGGCGTGTTTAGTGACCCGCTGCGCTGTTGGAAATCCGGCCGGGCGACAGCGCAGCATGGCGGGCAAAATTTCTCTTAATCCCCATTTTGCAGTGCGCCATAGACCGTGCCGTCGTAATCGCGGCAGTTGGGGGGCATTGGACGCCTGTCCCAGTAATTGACCAACAACGTCAAGCGCAACTCGGGAGACTTCCCTGTTTTCCTGGAACGGCCGTCAGGTTTTTTCGCTGCTCCGTTGGCCACCACACCATGGCGCAAATCACCACGAAAAACGGCATAGTGGTTCGGAACAGCGTCGAGTGACTTGCCGGATTTTGCTTCCGGCGGCACCCATGATTTCCCATCGGGACCCAATACTTGATCAAGAACCACAG
The DNA here is from genome assembly GCA_003219675.1 of Verrucomicrobiota bacterium. Classification (GTDB taxonomy): domain Bacteria; phylum Verrucomicrobiota; class Verrucomicrobiia; order Limisphaerales; family AV2; genus AV2. Next base: position 8,843 of record QHPW01000166.1, on the reverse strand, counting down.
TCGGGGTGGAAGGAAATCGATTCAGATACAGGATACTCGACCACAAAGGATGCACGATTTGCCCCGTCTGTTTTCTTAGACTCCGGTCCCGATCGGTGTGGAAGCGGAGCGATTCGCCATATTTGAGCCGTCCCAGCCACCACTCCATTCCAATGCACCTCGGGCCAGGACGAACCAAAGTACACAATTTACCGACACATTCCTCGGCGATGTTCGTGGGTTTGGCCCCGAGGGGAAACCAGAAGGTGGTGTTGTAGCTGCCCATGTTTTCCATTCCTTCCGTCCCGACCCCTTGCACGGCGCGTACGAGCCGGCGAAAAAGCGGATTGGGCAGGGCATCTGTAAAAAGATTAATTTTGCGCATAGCTCACTCACCTCCTACCGGGCTCAGGGTACGCTCAGGCGGTAAAGGGTCCCGGAATCCTGTATCGCCAGAGTCACGTTGCTCGGCCACGTAGCAATCGTAGGCCGCCGCGTCGTAAACGTAATCGAGAGTTGGCACCAGACGGACTTCAACCCCGCCGAACTTGGCTTTGAAGACGCTGATGCACTGCCAGGGATGGTCGGGTTCGTTGGCCGGCGCAATTCCCCACAAGTCGTACCATTCGTGGCCCAGCGCCCTGGCTTTGCGCATGATCTCGAAATGAAGCAGGTACGGAGCCATCACCTGGCGGTGAATATCGCGTGAGCCGCCAAAGAAATACGTGGCTCTCGGCCCGAAATAGACGACCAACGCGGTGGCGATCCGCATGCCCTGGTATTCGGCGAAGAAAAGCGATCCCCGACGCGCGGGCGAAAGCAGCGACATGAGTTCCTCAAAGTAATCGGGCGGTTTGGCCTTCCTTCCTTTGCGTGTGGCCGTTTCTTCGTAGATATTTTGAAAATCGGCAAGGCCCTGCTCCGAATTGTCTTCAACAATGGAAACGCCGTGTCGCCGCGCGAGGCCGATATTGTACCTGCCCTTGGGTTTCATCTGGGCCAGGATGGCGGCTTCCGAAGGACGCAGATCAATGCAGCGCGTGTCCCTCGCCTCCAGGTAAATATCCGCAAGCGGAGGGATGGCTCGAAATCCAGACACGAAACCGGGCAGGCTTAGCCAGCGGGGTTCGATGCGCAGATGGCTGACCACATGCGGCTCGGCCCTGCGACGGTCCTCGAGGTCTTCGAGGACAGCCCGGAAAACTGCTTCGGCGGCGAGCGGATCGCCTGGAAGCACCGGGCCGTCCTGGATATAGTAGAAACACCGATCTTCCGAGCACAAATATTTCAGCACCACCGCGCCGCCGACAATATCATTCCCGTCCGTCAGCGTAATTCCGAAGTTTTCAAATCCGCAGTAGTTGCGAAACTCGACCCACCAGGACGACTGCATGAATCCCGTTTCAGGCGTTTTTTCCACGAAACTGTCCCACGCCGTCCATCGCTCTGTTGACGCCGGTTCGGAAATCATTCCTTCCCGCGGCTGAGAAGGCGAAGCAGGAGCGAGCACGGGGCTGGCAGCAGTGTTCATATTATCTATCTGCACAGGGTCGTCTCGCAGATGGGGTCGGATCAAAGTGCGGGAATGTATGTTGACTCCACGTCGAACTTGACCGTGATCTGCCGCAGTTGACGATGCACCGCCATGACTTTGTGGAGCTTTGGATTGAAATAGTCTCTTAACATCGAGGGCCGCGGATGTTTCAGGTAATAGTCGGGTTTGTCCACGACCTCGGAGGCGGCCACCACGTCCAGTTTCTCGCGCGAAGAGACATGCTGGACGATGCACGGAACGTGAGTCACGCCCATTTTGCGAAGCGCGTACGCGCGGTGGCTGCCATTGTTGAGGATCAACCGGTTTTCGACGTAGATGGCGTTCAGGAAATTGGACCCGAAACCGACGGCAAGTCCGATGACTCCCGCGAGGTTTCCCGGAGGAGGGTAATCCGCGATGTTGTCGCGTTGCAGTTTCATGGCTCCGAGGAACCGCATGTCGTTCGACGGCGACACGAAAACGAACTTGTTCCCATGCACGCGTGACCATTTGACAGGAGGTTGCGGGTGGTCATGCAGGAGGCTGGTCCGGAAAATCTGCTCTTCACTCGGGGAACGTCCCAACTCGCGCTCGAGCAGTCGTACATAGGTCAGATCAATATGATGTTGATATACGACCAGCCGGTCCAGTTCGACGAACGCCACCTCCGTAGGCACGGTGTTGAACCCGTTCCGGACCAAAGGGTCTTCAAGAAACTCGGTCAGGAGCGCTTCGTTTTTGGAATTCACTTCCAGTTTGGTTATGGGAGGATTGTCCGCCGCGCCGGCCTCTTCCTTTTCCAGGGTGCGGGCGAAATCGTGGGCTGCCTGCCATTCGTCCGTGAGGGTCCCCTCATCGGGCGCGTTCACGGCGTGACTTCGGACAAAGCGAAGGAATTGCTTCAGTGTCGGACGCCCGATCAGATACAAGTTCTCGTCCGCCGCGTCCAGATCTGCCTGCTTGATTGGCTTCCGCTCCCGGTTTGGGACCCGTTCAGGATCCGCTGGTTCCCGCTTTGATTCGGATTCGACTTCGAGTGTTTCGGGTGATGCGATCATTGGATTTGCCTTTCTTCGACTCACATGTATTGAGGTTCGCAGTGCCTTACCACCAGGACCAGAATTCGACCTTGACCGTGCGCGCGATTCGGCGCGTCAGGAGGTCGATGAGGCGGCGCTCGCCGCAGAAAATCTTGGCCTGTCCGGTCATCTCAGGTTTCAAGAAAAGGGAGCCATTGTCGATTTCCGTCGTGATGGTAACCGTTTTCGGGGCCACCGCGCTGCGGGTGAGCGTCGCAGGCGCAGTCCCTTGCGCTTGCGCGATGGCGCTGGCAGTGGAACTCGAGTTGACCTGCGCCGCGGTCGCGATGGATGTCACCTTGCCGAAAAAAGTCATTTCCGGATAAGCCCGGGCCTTGAGAACGACCCTTTGGCCGACCACGACGTCCGCGATGTCCCTCTCGGAAATGACCATTTCCGCGGTGATGGTCTTGAGCTCATAGACCTTGGCGATTAAATCCCCTTTTTTCACGAGCTGATGTTTCATCTCCATCAACTGTCGCGCCGGCGTCGCCACGATGCCGGAAGCCGGGCTGACTACTCGCATCAGGCGCAGTTGCTCTTCCAAATAACTTCGTTGCGTCTCCAGGCTGGTGATCGCGGCTTTCATCGCCGCGATTTCTTCCAGCCGGCTGCCCGCCAGCAACACGTCGAGTTTGCTTTTCGCCGCCGCCAACTCGCTTTTCCTTTGGGCCAAACCTGCTTCGCTGTCTTCCAAAGCCTGTTTGGAAACCAGGTTCCCTTCATATAACGTCCGGTCGCGCTCCAGGCGGCTGGTCGCGAACGTGATCGCTTCGGCGTCCTTCGCGACCTCGATTCTGGCCTGTTCAATCTCCTCCGGCCTCGGTCCGGACACGAGCAGTCCAAGCTTTGCCTGCGCCTCTTCGATGGCGGCCTCCGTCTTTTTCAGCTCGGCGCGCGCATCCCGGTCGAAAAGACGCGCGATCAGATCGCCTTGATGAACCGTCTGCCCTTCTTCCACGCAGACTTCTTCGATGAGTCCCTCGACGCCCGCGCGCACATCGGCGTTGTGGACCGGAAGCACGTCGAAAGGCCCCTTGATCTTCAGCTCCGGGTGGAGATAAAGCAGAGCCAACGCTGTCGCTCCCCCGACAGCCGCCAATCCGAGCAAGCGCTTCACCAAACGTGCCCTCCCCTTTCGCTTCTTTGGCGAGGACGGTTTGGGCGGCTCGACCGCGCGTGTTGAGCCGCTACCCTCAGGCGTGTCCGCCGTGTTTGCCGACGTCCCCACTGAATTGCTCGCCAATTGTTCTTCCAACCGGCCGACCACGTTCCGGAGTTTTACCAGGTCAGGCGTGCTGACCGATTTCCGGACCAATTCTTCCTCGCTCCAGGTCGGCCCTGGGAACTCCGCCGTCACCGGCACCTTCGAGTCACCGCGTGCGCCAGCCGTGTTGGGCGGTTCGCGGACCAATTTTTCCTCTGCCACGGAAGGGTTTGGAGACTCCGCGGCGTCCGCCGAGTCGGGATCATCGGGATCGATGGAGGCGTTTGATGATTTGCCCAGTAGCCGGCGAAACCGGCTGCGAAGCTTTATGCCGAGAAACCACGCGGACATCGCGAACGCCATCGGTTGACTCTGCTGGAGGAGAGAGCCGCCGATTTTCATCATGGCGTAGCCCAGGAGCCAGATGGAGCCAACCCCCGCCACCAGGCCATACGCCAGGCAGATGCGGCGTTCCCGGTGGGCCATTTGCTCCAGACGTGGAACCTTCGCTCCGAAAAGTCTTTTGATCCCGTCACTAAAACAGGCAAAGCCCTTTTTCCTCAGGTTGGGGATTTCCAGCCAGTCGCTGAGCAGGTAGGAGCGGATTGAAGTTGAGCAGCGTTTTGACCCCGGACGTGGCCATCACGATCAAAGCCAGGTAGTTGATCCCGGTTTCCACATCCGTCAGGCGCCACGCAAAGGTCGCCAACGCCCAGAGGAACAACTCGAAGTACGGGCCCGCAAAGCCCACCCAGAGCCGCTTGGATTTCTCCGGGAACAGCCAGGCGTCGCTCACGTCGCAATAAAAAGCCGGCTGAAGATAGATCAGGAAAAAGCCCATTTCATGCACCTCGCCGCCGAAGTGTTTGCAGGTCAGGCCGTGCGCAAACTCATGCGCTGTGATCACGAGGAAAACCACGAGCAAAATCACAGGAATGGCCGAATACCGGAAGAGCCGGGAAACGTCTTGAACCGCGTCGGCCCAATTCGCGAAGGCGACAGAAACGGCCCAAAGAATGATGACCCCCGAGATTGCCAGAAACAGCGGTGTAAAGAAGAAACGAAGTTTGCCGACCAAATAATTGAGGAGCCGATCCGGATCGAAGAACCTGACTCGCAGATACAGGGGACTGCCCTGGATGCGCCGCGCGCGCGGCTTGCTGTCCCCGTTTTTGCCCGTGTCCAACAACCCGGCCGCGTTCAGACTGCCCACAAACGCGTTCAGTTCTTCTGGCGGCAGCGAGGTAAGGAACTTTTCCTCCGCGCGCCGTCGGACAACGTCGAGCGGAGTTTCGCCGTCGAGTTGCTCGGCAATGAAGTGCGCCTCCTCAGGGAGGCGGTAAAATCGTTGCCGGATCGGGTCCTTAACGACGAAGACCACGCCCTCAGGCGTTACCTGTTGGCTGGCAGCCAGATCACCGCGAAATCGCGGAAGACTTGAAGTCATGGTCCGATTATGATACGAAGATGAAGGGAGGCCCCGGGTGAAACTGGCGGCCTTCCCTTCACCCTTGCGTGAAACCCCGGGCGCTCAGGGGGGACACCCTCTGACGCCTGGGGTCAGGCGCTCCCTCTAGCCTTTGGAGCCGCCGCTCTTGGAGCCGCCGCTCTTGGAGCTATGGCTCTTATGGCTCTTGGAGCTATGGCTCTTGTGGCTGCCGCCGCTCTTTGAGCCGCCGCTCTTGGAGCCGCCGCTCTTGTGGCTGCCGCCGCTCGCGTGACAGCCGCCCGGAGCAATCCGTTGCTCCAGTCTCTCCAGTTGGAGATTTAGGTGTTTCATACTTTACTCCTTACTGTTGTTGGTTGTGTTTGTTCTTTCTTCGCAGCACACCCGTACTGCGAATTTGCAACACATCCGTGCTGCAAAACTGGGGTAAAAGTGAGGTTGAACTCCCGGGTCGCCTCGCGAACGCTGCCAAAGTAACTTTGCTGTCGCATCTTGTTTCCTGTTTGTCCGTTGGACACCCCGGAGCATCGTTATCAAATCATGACCGTCACTTTGCCGCCCTTGATGCGGGGCTTCGCGGTGGCGATGTTGCTGGCATCGGCCGCGCCGCCTCCAATGTTGATGAAACGCGGGACACTTCGGCGTGGTTTAAGGTTGGGGAGCCGCTCCAGTTTCTCGCGCACGGCTCGTCGCACGAATTGCGAGCGAACAACGCCTTCTTTTCTCATTCCGCGATCGATCAGTGGGATAAGTTCTTCCGCCACTGAAACCATCAAGACACGAATCCTCTTCTTCGCAGTGACTCCACAGGGCATAAATTGGTGTATAGACTCAGAGCGCATACCTGTCAACAAGATTTTTCTTCACAAATGGATGTGAATTGGTTTTATGAGTTGTTGCCGAATAAGCGGGCGCCAAATCAAAAGCTGATCGCCTTCCCAGTGGATGCGGAGTTTGAGCGGTCGCTGGAGGCGTGTCTGCACGCGTGCGGAATCACTAACAAATCGCAGTTTATCCGCGACGCCATTTACGAGAAGTTGTCCCGTCTTGGAATGAAAGTCCCGGCGTCGCTCAAAGAGCCTCCGGTGCGCTTCGGGCACCATCCTCATCCTCGCCGTCGTTCTCATGCCGACAAGCCGTGAGCGGCTGGAGCCCCGTGCTGCGCGGTCGGCTACGTCCAGCCCGCGGGCGTCCCTCTGACGCGGGCGGCCAACGGCACTGCCAAACTCGTTCTTACCGCGCCGTCGCATGGGACGATTCGCCTGTTCGGTTTTGAATTTGGGGTAGTCGTTTCCTGTTTGTAACGTTCATAGGCGCAGCCCTTCTGCTTTTCGTCAATTGAGTCGTGTAGGCCAAGAGTAAATGCTGTGGCCTCTCTCGAATAGATGGGCGTGGAACTGAAAAGAGACCGCTCAGGGCCTGATATCGGCATGGGGTGAATACCCCATGTTCGACTGTGCGGCAGCAAACCCGCCCGGTGGATCATACATCGACGCGGCGCGCCTGTGTGTAGGACTCCGTGGACCTACGCAACTTTCAACCCGCCGCGCTCCCGCAGGAACCGCGAAAAGCGCGGGAAACCCCCTCTCTGCCCCGGTGCTGTCGAGAAGTTCGAAGGCCGTCGCCTTCCAGGTGAAGTTCATCCTGTTGAGTCGAGCCTGCCGACCACAACGCTCGCGGCCCCTTGCTCGAGACAGCGGGTGGCTGCGCGGTCAATTTTTCTCGCCTGCGCGTTGGAGCGGCATGCGCACCCCCAGCGAAGTGCCCTCTCCCTCGTGGCGGATGACGTTGACTTCGCCGTCGAGCATGGTAGCGCGCTCGTGCATGCCCAGCAGATCCAGCGAGCGCCTCACGGAGATTCCGCGCCCCGCAACGCCGCGCCCATTGCTCTGGATTTCCAGCACAAGTTTGTCTCCTTCTTCGCTCAGGTGAATGCTCGCCCGGGTGGCCCTGGCCTGTCGGACGATTCCGCTTAGTGCCTCCTGCAGGATGCGGAACACCGCCGTGGCCCGATCCGGGTCCAACTTCGGGTCACGCACTTTGGAGTCGAACTCGCAGGGGATGCCCGTCCGCTCCTGGAATTCCTCAATCTGCCATTCGATGGCGGCTTCAAGGCCCAGGTCGTCGAGCACTGGCGGTCGCAATTCGGTGGCAATCCGACGGATGGTGCTCATAATCCCATCCACGGCACCCGGCAAGCCTTTCAGCCTTTCCAAGGCTGAATCCAGGGACGCGGGGCTGGCGCCCTCGGTCAGCGTTTTCTCCAGCGAGAACAGGTCTGTTTTCAATGCCGCCAGTGCCTGTCCCACTTCATTGTGCACCTCACGGGAAAGACGCGTGCGTTCCTCCTCGCGCACCGATTGCTGGTAGGCGGCCAGCGCGCGCAGTTGCTCACGCGAATTGCGCTGCTTTTCTTCTGCCCTCTTCCGCGAGGTGATGTCCTCCGCGCTGCCTTCGCGATGCCGTGTCCGGCCCCGTTCATCTTTCACCGCGCGGGCGTTGATTTCCGTCCAGATGAGTTTTCCATCGTAACGGCGCAGCCGAAGCTCGAAGCGTTCCACAACACCCGAGCGTTGAACCGCCGCAAGCCACCTGCGCCGTTCGGTGGCGTCGGCAAAAAAGTCACCGGCATCCACCTTCAGCAAGGTTTGCCGGTCCGGATAGCCAAGCATTTCTACCATCGCGGGATTGGCTTCAGTAATCCGCCCATCCAGCGCCACGCAGAACAGTCCTACGGGTACCCGCTCGAACAACTGTTGATGGCGCGTTTGCGCCTCGCGCAATGCCCGGCGCTCCCTCGCCCGGTCCAAAGCCAACACCGCGGCCGCGGCCAGCCGCGCGTGATGTCTGGAGGATTTTAGGACGTAATCATCCAGCCCGGACTTCATCGCTTGGACTGCGATCTCCTCGTTGCCCGACCCGGTGAACATGATGACCGGACAATCCGGCCACCGGGCTTTGACGGCCGTCAATACCTTCAGGCCATCGCTCCAGTTCAGCTTGTAATCCGTCACCGCCAGATCCCAGGGTCCACGGTCGAGGGCGAGCGTGAGCCGTTTGTGATCGGTCACGTGGCAGAAACGGCGATCAGGGAATTCCCGGCCCAACTCGCGCATGACCAGCGCCCGGTCCTCCGGGTTATCGTCCACCAAGAGGAAATTCAGGGCTTGGTTCATAGCGGTCATTTTCCTCGGTCGAACGCCTAGCAACGGGTTTGATCTGTATTGTCAAATAATACCCAAGATCGTCCGCTGCTGGTTACGCCGCGGCAAGTGGGTGATTACCCTAATTTGCATCCAGCAAACGCCTACCCGGTTCACCCACAGCCTGGGCCAACAAGCGGTTATCCTTGTCAATTCGGACTCGTAAGCCTGCGGAACGCGCGCCATCGGCGCGCGTTCCCGTGTTCCGCCCGCATTACCGGCCCGGTGCGCTGTTGGAAGTCCGGCCGGCGGAATCCCAGGTGGCGCGACCGTCCACCAGCATGAAGCTCATCCCGTTCAACGTTGCCCCTTCCAAACCGAGGAGGCTGGCGGGCACTTCTAAACGCGCCCACTGACCGGTGGGCGGCAAGCCGCCCATGTCGCGTCGGTTGGA
>QHPW01000165.1:13204-15805 GCA_003219675.1 Verrucomicrobiota bacterium | reverse complement strand
GGCAAATGCATTGAAATCAATTCATCAGTAGTTGGACCTGTGACCAGGAAAACCCTCCTTAGAAAATCTGGCAAGGCGAACCAATGTTTCTCATGGCGGGAACATTTTCCCGAGGTTTCAAGGCACCAAGTGGTCTATTTCATGAATACGCACACGTTCGCGGCAATGGATTTTGGGCGGAGGCTAGAGGCGAGTGACGAGCATATCCCCAGCGGATCTGTAAGGAGCGAGCAACGCCGCCTTCGGCCAAAAGACATGCCGCCCTCCGGGTTGCGCCCAATTTGGCCCGTGGCTTTGTTGCTCGCTCGGTCGAGTATCGCTGCGGATACACTCCCCCCCTCTCGCCTCGCCACGGGCCAAATTGGGTGCAACGAACGTGTGCGTATTCATGAAATAGACCACTAAGCCAGGATTTCCCTAATGGGTGACCCGTGGTCTATTTCGAGGCGCTTCCGGCCGGGCACCTCGAGCTTGCGCGGGTCGAGGCCCAGCAAATGCAGAACGGTGGCGTGGATGTCCGTCACGTAATGGCCTTCGCCCAAGGCGTGATAACCGAGTTCATCCGTCGCACCGTGAATGGTGCCGCCTTTGATACCCGCGCCCGCAAACCAAATGGTAAAGCCGTGCGGGTGATGATCGCGGCCGTCCTTTCCGCCGCTGCGTTGTTCGAGGCCGGGCGTGCGGCCAAATTCGGTGCAGAACGCCACCAGCACGTCTTCCATGAGGCCGCGTTGCTTGAGGTCATGCAGCAGGCCGGCGACGGGGAGGTCCACATTGGCGCAGAGCTTTTCGTGGTTGTCCTTGAGCTTCTGATGAGAGTCCCACGCGCTGAGGCCACTGGGATAGACGAGCACAAAGCGCACGCCGCGTTCGGCCAGTCGGCGGGCGCAGAGCAGCCGTTCACCGGCGACCCTGGTGTGCTCTTTGTCGAGACCGTAAAGGCGGCGGATGTTTTCAGACTCGGCGGGGAAATTCATCGCATCGGGCACAGCGGTCTGCATCTTAAAGGCGAGTTCGTAGCCTTTGATCCGGGCGCGGAGCCGCTGGTCATTGGGATACTCGACGGCGGCGAGGCCATTGAGCTTCTGGATGAGTTCAAACTCGTTGGCCTGCGCCTCGGCGCTGACGCCTTCGGGACGCGTCCCGTAGGGGAGCGGGTTTTTCGGGTCAACCGCCAGCGGCACGCCGGCGTGTTCGGGGCCGAGGTAATACGCCTGGGCGATTTCACTGGTCGTGTGCGCTTTGGGCACGCCGACAGTAACGAAGCTGGGCAGGTTGTCGTTAAGGCTGCCGAGACCGTAGTGAACCCAGGCGCCGAGGCTGGGTTGGGTCTCGTCAAGACGATGTCGGCCAGTGTGGATTTGGTTCTCGGCCCAATGGTCGTTGTCGGTCGTCCACATGTTGCGCACCCAGGCGATGTCGTCGGAGCACCGCGCCAGGTGCGGCCACCAATCGGTGATCTCTACGCCGCACTGCCCGTATTTCTTCCAACCGACCTGCATCGGGTAGATCATGGGATACACATCGCGGAGATTGATGGCGTCAGCGGGGACGGAGCGAAAGCGCGCCTTGTGCTTGGGTGAGTTGGCCGGGTTCTCGAACGGCGTTTTGTCGAACGTCTTTCCGGCGTGCTCGTTCAAAGCCGGCTTAGGGTCGAAAGTCTCGACATGGCTGTAGCCGCCGCTGAGAAAAATCCAGATTACCGACTTTGCTTTGGGCGGAAAGAGCGGGCGGCCGGAGGGGGGAGTCCAAGCGGAATGCGCTTCGCCCTCAGCGCGAGCTACTCCATCGCGCCAGAACATCGAACCGAGCGCTAAACCGGCGAAGCCCATGCCAAAGTCGGCGAGGAACGTGCGGCGGGGAAAACGCCCGCAGCATCCGCAGTTCTTTTTCCATTCAGTTTTCATATTGGTTTGAGTTTGATGGCCGACGCTGCAAAAGCGAACGCAGCAAAGATGATTTTGCATGGCGTTCGATGTCTCATGGTTCACCTCACAGTCACGAAGTCATTATGGTTTAACAGCACACGGATGAGGCTGGCACGAGCTGAATCGTCACCTTTCGCCGCCTTCGACTGTTTCAACAGGAAGTCGCGACAGGCGGCGAGTTCTTCGTCCGTCGGGCGGCGGGTGAGGACTTGTTCGTAGGCGGCCGTGATGAAATCCGTCCCGTAGCTGTCGTTTGCGTGCGCGAGTTTTTCTGCCAGCCGCTGCGCGAGGGCGTGGCTGGGTTCGTTCGAGAGCCTGCTGTTCGTCAGCGCGAGCGCCTGTTGCGGAACTATGGTTTGCGTGCGGCGATAGCATTCGGTCGGATTTGGAGCATCGAAGATTTCGGCGAACTGGCTTTGGCCGTTTGGTTCGGGGAAGCACTCGAAGTAGAGACTGCGGCGATGTGATTTCTCGGCGTCAGCGTTCGGCAGTGGATAGCCGACCGGCGTCAGGTCGAGTTCGCCGGCGAGATGAAGAATACTGTCGCGCAGGACTTCAGCTTCCATCTGGCCGGAGTTCATGCGCCAGAGGTAGCGGTTCCCCGAATCCGTTGAAGCGTTGATGCGCTGCGACGCGGCGCCCCCACTTTCCACTCCAACGCCCGACGCCTGGC
>QHPW01000165.1:10093-13144 GCA_003219675.1 Verrucomicrobiota bacterium | reverse complement strand
GTTGCGACCGAAATCGAAGACCGACGCGACGAGCGGCGTATGGAAGTGGCGGGCCCAGATATGATTCACCGCAACGCGAGCGGTGAGCGGATTGTCGCGAGAAGCGATCCAATTTGCCAGCGCGCGGCGGCGACCGGTGCTTTGCGCGGGATATAACGGCGTGAGTGGGGTGTAAGCGGCGCTGTTGGTGCTGAGGGCGGCTTGAGCAGCGTCCATGTTCCTCTGGGCCGTTGCGACCCGCTCCTGGGCTTTCTTCAACGCGACCTGGGCAGTGTCCTTGTCCTCCTTTTTCTCACTCGCTCCTTCGGCACTCCTTCGCGCGGCTGTGATGGATTGTTCGGCTTGCAGCAAAGCAAGGGCAGCTTCCGCGTCGGCGAATTTTTCTTCGGCCTTGCGCAGCACCGCGAGTCGCTCTGCACGAGCAGCGGCAACCGCCAGATCATTTGCAGCCGCCGCCGGGAGAAGGCTGTGTTCGATTTTGGTTTTCCGTTTTTGGCTTTCAGATTCTCCGGAGTGAGCCTCCTCACTTCCGCCGCCCCGTGACGAAAAGTACGTCGCCTCGTCGGCAGCAATGCGGGCACGGATAGCATCCAACTCGGCCTTTGCGACGGCCAGTTGGTTCGACCTGTTACGTAACGTTACTTCGGCCGCGAAGAGGTCGGCAACGGCTTTGGCGCGAGCAACGAGAGTGTTCGTAGCCTCGGCAGCCAAAACCCTGGCGCGCGCCTCGGTCAGTGCCTTCTCCGCTGCTGCCCGCGAGTCGTTCGCCGCGATGAGAGTTTGCTCCCGCTGTTTTGTCTCGGCCTCCCGGATAAATGGCTTCAGCCCAGGATAGCGCGCGACTTCCGGCAGCTCCAGCCGTTCGGCCTTAAGGGAATCACCCTGCAAAAACGCCGGCATGCCGGGCTCCACCATCGGCTTGCCATCCGGAGAGCTCCGCTCGTCGCCGCGAAGGTAAATGAAAGTCTTTGCGTCAAGATTCTCATCGAACACGCTGACCATGCCGTTGGTGATGACCTTGCGAGTCGCGCTGTATTCGTACTTTTGGAACGGGCCAGGATCAGATTCGCCCTGCACCCAATCCTGTCGCACCTGCAGCGGCTCGAAGAACGCGCGGAACCGGAAATAGTCGCGCTGTGTGATTGGATCGTACTTGTGGTCGTGGCAGTGCGCGCAGTTGAAGGTGAGGCCGAGAAACGCCTTCCCCGTGTGCTCAACAGTGTCGCGCATCCACTGGTTCGGGTTAAGCGCATACCAGTTTCGGACCAAAAAGCCCGTGGCCGCACGTGCCTCGTCGTCCTCCGGCGCGACTTCATCTGCCGCCAGCGTCTCGATAATCATGCGATCATATCCTTTGTCGGAATTGAGCGAGCGCACGATCCAATCCCGCCAACGCCACACCTGCGGCGCGCTGTTCCACACGTCAGGCACGTGACGCCGGCCATACCAGTCGGCATAACGCCAGATGTCCATCCAGTGGCGCGCCCAACGTTGGGCATACTGCGGCGAAGCCAGCAGCCGGTTGACCACGTTTTCGTAAGCCCCGGGCGAAGTTGCAATTCCTCGCGCTCGGGCGGCAGGCCGATGAGGTCGAGGTAAACGCGGCGCAAGAGAATCTCCTTCCGCGCTTCCGGGCTCGGTCTGAGCCCGCGCTTTTCGTGTTCAGCAAAGATAAACGCATCGACAGGATTGCGGATTGGCGCTGGTGGATTTAAAATCCTGGGGAGTGGCGGGCGCATCGGCGGCTTGAAAGCCCAATGTTCGCGCGGGTCGGGTTCAGGCTTTTCGTCGGTCGGAGCAGGTGCGCCCTGGGCAATCCAGTGTCGGAGCCGCGCAATTTGTTCCGGCGCGAGAGCTTCTCCTTCAGCCGGCATGCGCTCCTCTGAATTCGTGGAGGTGACACGCAACAGCAATGGACTGCTCGCCACGTCATTGGTCAGGATGATCAGACCGTGTTTGCCGCCGCGATGGATGGCCGCCCCGGTATCGAGACGCAAACCGCCCTTTTGCTTAAGCACGCCATGACATGCGTAGCAGCGCCCCTTGAGTAGCGGCTTGATTTCCCGCACGTACTCCACCGAATCCGCCGCTGTGGTCGTCAACGGAAACGTCAGAACAACGGCCAGGATGTAGAGCACTGTCCTCATGCGCGCTGACGATGCTATCAAACCAGAAACCCAGGCCGGTTTCAATCCTGACCATCGGAGCTTCGGCTTGTCCTGAAGATTGCTCCGGAGCGATCTGAAGAACTGTCAAACTTTCAGACCAGGATCTGTTCAATGATCTCACCCGCCACATCGGTGAGCCGATAACGCCGGCCATTGTGAAAGTAAGTCAGCTTCTCGTGGTCCATGCCGAGAAGATGAAGCATGGTCGCGTGAAGGTCGTGGACGCTGACGCGGTCTCTCACGGCCTTGTAACCGAGTTCATCCGTCTCGCCGTAACTGGTCCCGCCCTTGACGCCGGCGCCCGCCATCCACGCCATGAAGCCATTCGGGTTGTGGTCGCGTCCGCCATTGCCCTGGGAGACGGGCATGCGGCCAAACTCACCGCCCCAGATCACCAGGGTGCTGTCCCAGAGACCGCGGCGTTTCAGATCGGTGAGCAGGCCGTGAATGGGCACGTCCGTTGAGGCGCAATGGTGCGAGTGATTTCCCTTGAGGTCGGCGTGGGCGTCCCATTCGCCGTCGCTGTAAACCTGGACGAACCGCACGCCGCGTTCGACCAGCCGCCGTGCCATAAGACATTTCGTGCCGATGTTTTTCGAAACATCCTGGTCGAGACCGTAAAGCTCAAGCGTCTCCTTTGACTCGGATGAGAAATCCGTCAGGTCGATGGCTTCCATCTGCATGCGATACGCCAACTCGAAGCTCTGAATGCGCGCGAGCAAGTCCGGCTCGCCTTCATGTTGCTTGAGGTGGTCGGTGTTGACCTTCTTCAGAAAATCAAGCTGAGCCCGTTGATCCTCGCGCGTGACATGCTCCGGTCGCGTGAGATTGAGAATGGGCGCGCCCGAAGACCGAAACAGCGTGCCTTGATAACTGGTCGGGA
>QHPW01000165.1:0-9749 GCA_003219675.1 Verrucomicrobiota bacterium | reverse complement strand
CGTATTGCTTGAAACTGAAGGGCGACTTCATCAGCGGCCCCGGATTTCCGTTGAACACGTTGATGTCGATCCGCTGCCCGTCGCGTTTAGTAAGCTCGGGTTTGGGATCGAAGAGGTCCACCGAACTCGGCGCGCCTTCCATGAACAGCCAGATAATCGATTTGGCCCTGGCCGGATAATGCGGGGGCCGCGGGGACATCGGGTCGAGCGCCTGCGACGGCCCGTGGTCCGCCGCCAACAGACCGTTGTCCTGCAACAGGTCGGCCAAGGCCAGCAAACCGAAGCCCGCGCCGGCCTTTTTCAGGAAGTCGCGCCGTCTCGTAGCGCCCGCAGTGATGGCTCATAGTGATCTTTTAAGCGTCCATGGATTGTCTGACAACTGCGTGCCGTTGTCGAGTCCGTCGCAGCCGACGTGAGGAGGCTCTGACTCAACCACGGACGGCCACGGATGAACACCGGTGTTAACAAATTTCGACCTCAGCCAAGCGCGTTGCCTTTTCCGGATTGCGTTGGCAATGGAAATTAAAGACCCTCGACCGCGAAGAGTCGAAAGCGAAAGCGCCCCCATGACTCGAAAAGTTAAACGCAGTTCGAATGACGCCACCTCGTCACTGGCCTTGAACGAGGCGCAGTCGCCTTACAAAGCCGGCGTGTGGCGGCGGCTGACTCCCCGGGAGCGATTGCGCCGCAGTTGGCAGATGCGTTCGCGTGTCCCCGATCTCAAGGCGGTGCATGATCGCAAACTTTTTCCAAAGCCTTAGCGATCGCGGTGTCGAGTACCTGCTCATCAGCGGGCAGGCCAGCGTCCTCTACGGCGCGGCGACGTTCTCCGAAGACATTGACCTCTGGATCAATCCCACACCGCAAAACCGCGACCGCATTATTGGCGCCCTGCGGGACTGCGGGGCGCGTTTCTACAAACTCACGCCTCAACTGACGGCGGAAAACCTCAGGCGCGGACACGGCTTCCACTTCGTCCTGCCGGGCGGAAACGAGTCTGACTTTTTTCTGGACGTGATGGGCAGCCCGCCGCGCGTGGGTTCGTTCGCCGTTTCGCTGGAAACGGCGCGCTGGATGGAGACCGAATGGGGCGCGATTCGCACCGTCGGCCTCCAACTGCTCATCGAGTTGAAGAAAACTCAACGTCTCGAAGACTACCCGGTCATCAGCAAGCTGGCGCTGGCGTGGTTCGACCAGCCGGAATGTTCGAAAACACGCGGCGACGTTCGATGGGCGCTGCAAAACATTTTCACCTTGCCGGAGTTGAGAATCTTCTTCGCCGAACACGCGGAGGCGGTTGACTTGTCGGTTGAGAATTTGAACCCGGCAGTGACCGAGTTTGGCCGTCAATTGCGCTCCGGGGAAGACGTGAGTGAATCGGTCGAACGGCAGGTTAACGAATGGATGCAACAACGCATCGCCGACCTGCAACGAGCCGACCGCCGCTATTGGAAGGAGATCATCGCGAAACTGAAGGGGTTGCGCGCGACCGGAAAACTGGCGCCGGAAGGCAGGGCGGTGTAATGGCTCCGCGCTTCGGCGCCCTGGCGGTGCCTTTCCAGCGAGAATCAAGCCACGCGTTCGGTACTGCGCCAGTTGAGAAACTGATCGCGTCTCCTTGTTCCGACCGAAAATCTGAGGGCTGCCGTGGAGGTTTCTGCACGAACCGAATTCCGTAGCAGCCGACGTAACGAGGCTCACTTCTATTCCCGGTTTTCAGTCAGAGCCTCCTTACGTCGGCTGCTACGCTCAATCCACGTAAATGAATTCGTTCAGAGCGAAAATCGCCTGACAAAAATCTGCCAGAGCAAGGTTCCGGGCATCGGTGTTCGGTTTGCCGGAGTCACGTGTCGAACGTTTCTGATGCCGGGCATTGATGAAGGCCGTTCCCGATTCCAGTTCACCGGCGGATGGTTCGCGGCCCAGCGCCAGGCGCCAGGCCAGGCGAAATTGCGCTTCACGTTCCGCGCCCGCTTCTTTGGCGATCCTTTCAGCGAAGTCAATCGCACGCGCGCGGACGAACTTGTCGTTCAACAACGCGAGGGCCTGCGGCGCCACGGTGGTGTTTTCGCGGCGACCGCAACTGGCCTGCGCATCCGGTCCGTCGAATGCCTGCATCAGCGGATTCTGCACGACACGTTTATGAAACATGTAAATGCTGCGGCGGCGCGTTGCAGGAGTGTCTTTCAAGTCCTTCGGATACGGGTCCGTCATGTTCCGCGCCTGAATGGCTTCGGGCGCGATGGGCGCCTTCACGGCCGGGCCGAACATTTGCGGATTCAACGTTCCGCTGACCGCCAGCATGGCGTCGCGCAGAATCTCGGATTCAATCCGCTGCGGTCGACGGCGCCAGAGAAGGCGGTTGTCCGGGTCCACCTTTGCTTTCGCGGCGTCGAACGCGGTGTCTTGGAGATAGACCGCGCTGGTCATGATGAGCCGGTGCAACGGTTTTAATTTCCAGCCGCCTCTCACGAATTCACTCGCCAGCCATTCCAACAATTCGGGGTGCGTGGGAGGGTCGCATCTCGCGCCGAAATCGTTGACGGTGCGAACCAGCCCCTGCCCGAAGTGATGCTGCCAGACGCGATTCACGATCACGCGCGCGACCAGCGCGCCCGCGCCGTGGTCGAGGTCCGTCATCCATTCCGCCAGAGCGCGACGTTGTTGGGTGGAATCGGGCCGGCGGCTTTCGGCGCGCGCGGCAGCCCAGTAATCCGAGGGCGTTTTGCCTCGGATCAGCGCGGTGAGGAAGCCGAGTTCCACCGGTTCGCTCTTCTTGTGAAAGTCTCCGCGAGTGAGCAGAAAGGTCTCGCGCGGCTTCGCGCCGAAGTCGGCAAACGCGAGCGCGGTGGGCAGCGCTTCCGGCTTGCGCGCCTCCACGGCTTTCAATGCTTTCTCTCTCCCGTCCCAGTCGGCGCGATCTTCATCGGAGAGGAGAGGCCGGAAATCCTTGTCTTCAACCTTCAGTTCTTTGGAAAATTTTCCCGCCAGATCCTTTGCCTTTTTGCCCTCCGGATCGTTCTTCAGCAGCGCTTTCTCGTCGTCGCTGGTTTTCAAAGCATCGATTTTCGCCTGCCGCGCCGCCGTCTCGTGTGGTTTCTTCGCTTCCTTTAACCAATCGTCCAGGTGCCTTTGCGCCGTGTCGAATTCTCCCTTCCATTTCGCTTCCGCCTCGCGATAGCGGCGGACTTCTTCGAGCGGCGCGAGCGACACTTCCGCGCTCATACTTGTGGTCGTGACAGCGCGCGCAACCCAGAGTCAGGCCCAGCATCGCAACGCCCGTCGTTGTGATCATGTCGTCGAGGTCATTAAAGCGCTCGCGGGTTCTCTCTTCCTCCATCAGATTGTCGCCGAGCACGGCGTGGGTCCCCGCGACGATGAAGCCGGTCGCGGCAACGGCCTGCGGATTGTCCGGTTCCAGTTCGTCGCCGGCAAGTTGCAAGCGCACGAAGGTGTCAAAGGCAAGGTCGTCATTCAGACTGCGGATGATGAAGTCGCGATAATGGTGGGCCGTGCGCCGGTCCGCGTCGCCTTCCTGTCCGTCGCTGTCGGCGTAACGCGCCACGTCGAGCCAATGCCGCGCCCAACGCTCGCCGTAATGCGGACTGGCCAGGAGTTCATCGACGAGTGATTCCACGGCCGATCGCGGGCTCTTCGCGAATTGCCGGGCGAACGACTCGACCTGCTCCGGCGTCGGGGGCAGGCCGATGAGGTCGAAATAGATTCGGCGCACGAGCTTTTGCGCGCCGGCTTGAGGCGAAAGCCCCAGCTTCTTTTCTCTGAGCCGCGCCAGGATGAACCGGTCCACCGGGGTGCGGACGGACGCCGCGTTTTTGACCGAAGGTAGAGGCGGACTTTTGAGCGGCAGATAAGACCAATGTTTGCGGTCGTCATCCGTCACGATCATTTCTGCGGAGAAAGCAGCTTCCAGGTCGGCAACAATCAGGAGGAGAGACGGCAGGGCTGCCAAACCAGGCACTGTGCGTCGCGTCCGCCAGGTAATCACAGCCTACACGAAACCACTCGATGGACTCTCAGTCAACCCGATTCACGCGCGGCGTGATGTCCGTGCGAACCCATCATTCGTGGGTAAGCACCGCGGAATCTTGCGCTGCTCCACCGGTCATGAGCCTGACCAAGAGGAAGCGGCGTAACCGCCGCGCTCCGGGGTGCGGAATAATTTGGAAGCGGGGCGTCCGGATTCGGAGACCGAAGTGTTCAACCGCCCGTCAGCTCCCAGCCTTTTCGATATTCACGAGTCAAGAGCTTGTTCGCGTCCGGGATATTAGTCACCTTCACATTCGCGGCGTCAAAGAGCAGCCTGCGTCCGCCGAGGCGCAATGAGACCGCGCCGAGGTTAAACGCATCCGAGATCGGGCCGGCGAGCAGGAAATCACCATAGGTGGGTTTGCCGCCTTTGCACGCCGCTACCCACGACGTGACACCCTCGCCGCGTCCCCCGAACTGCGGTCCCGGCGCGGGGTTCGCCGTCGCATATTGCTTCGTCCTTTCCTCTGGAATGAGTCGCGGGTTCTCTCCGTGGAAACCCGCGAGGATTTTTCCTTTGTCGCCGACAAACATCATTCCTTCGGCTTCCAATTCCTTGTCATCCGCGTCCCATTCATCCGGCGTGGGCGGTTTGATGGAACCGTCATACCAGAAGAGGTCCAAAGGCGGGCGGGCTCCTTTGGCGGCGAATTTGAAGCGAATGGTGCAGGCAGCCGGGAAAGAGTAGTCGTTTTTGATGCGCACGGCGACGTTGCCGGAACGGGTGCAAAGATGGCTCGGTCGGGATTCCACGGCGATGGGAGCATCCAGGTCGAACAGTTGGAAGACGGGCCAGAGACTGTAATGCCCCATGTCGGCGAGCGAACCGCCGCCGAACTCATACCAGCCGCGGAACACGGCGTGGGTGTAGTTTGGAAGATAGGGCCTGTCCAACGACGGCCCCAGCCATAGTTGCCAGTCAAACCCGTCCGGGATGGGAGGAGCATCGGTCGGGAGCGTCGGGTATTGCGGCCACATCGGGCGATTCGACCAGTTATGGATCGCGCGCAGCGTGCCGATAGCGCCGGCGTCAATCCAGGCCTTGATGGCGCGAATCGGGGTGCCGTTGCTGGCCGGCAAAAAATGTGTGGCGACCTTCGTCTTGCGCGCCGTCTCGATGACCAATCGGACCTCGTGCAACCGGTTGGCCAGCGGCTTGTGCATGAGGACGTGCTTGCCCCGGTTCATCGCGGCGACGGCAACGGTTGCGTGAAGATGGTCGGGCGTCATCACTTTGACGGCATTCAGGTCTTTTTCCTTTTCGAGCAGCTCGCGAAAATCGACATAGGCAGCGCAGCCGTTGAATTTTTCCGACCGCCGCTGGTTTGCGTACGAGGTCTCCACAATTTCTTTTGCGACATCCCGTCCTCCGGGAATTCCCGGCGCGCCGCGGCGCCAATCCGGTTTCCCTAGCGCGCCGGCGATGGAGGCGCGCAAGCCGTCCTTGGACCAGTCCACATAATCATGGCCGTCCTTGACGGGGTCGCACACGGCGACAATCTGCACGTCCGGCATCGCGAGCATCGCCAGCATTTCTCGGAGTCCCTGCGTGCCGCAGCCGATGTACGCCAGGGTAATCTTTTCGCTGGGCGCAACAAATCCCGGTCCGCCCAGCACGTGCCGCGGCACGATGCTGAAGGCCGCGGCCGCCGCGCCGCCCGCGAGCACGAACTTGCGCCGGGAAATCCTTTTGTGATGCGGTTGTGTTTGGGTTGGGTTTGTTTTCATAGCGTGTGCCTTTGGTATAGGTAGTTCTGTAAGTTGGGCTACACTTTGTTCCCCCTCACCCCGGCCTCCGCATGAACCTCGTAGCGGCCGACGTGAGGAGGTTCATTCCGTTTCGGCTGAAGGAAGTTGGAGCCTCCTCACGTCGGCTGCTACGGCTCATGGGTTGAATGCGCGAAGTTTTTCGAGGGAATCTCTCCCCAGAGAGAGAGAATCATGCTTCGGTTTTTGGAAAAGAACGCTTTTACTATTTACTATTAAGGCCTTCCCGCGCTGAACAACCAGCGAACCGCACAGGCTATTTTCCGAGGCGGTGCAGTTTTTCCAATGCCTGGCGCGGCACGTCGAAACCGTTTCCTTCCGGACGGCCCATTTCGACGATGTACCATTTGGTGCCGGAACTGGTTTCGCAGAGGTGAAAGACTTCTTTGTAAAAGTCGCTCTCGAAAGTTTTGTCCTGGTGTTCCTTGATGTGAATCGTGCGGGTGCGTCCCGGGAATTTCTTGAGCATGGCGACAGGATCGCCGTTGCCACCCAGGCAGTTGCCGACATCCATCTGCATATTCACTTCGGGTTCTGTCTGGCTGAAAAGAATTTCCCAGGCAAAACGGCCATTGATCTTTTCGAAATCAAACGGGTGCGCATGGTAGCCGACGGTCATTTTGTGCGACCGGAATTCGACGGCCGTTCGATTCAGCAAATCGGCCAGCTCGGCGATCCCTTTTTCAGAGCCCATTTTTTCCCTGGCGGCCGCCACATTGAGGTACTCACTGCCGAGCGCCTGATTGTTTTCGATGGTTGGTTGGAGATGATCCAGCGCCTTCAAATCCAGGTGCATGCCGCAGCATTTGAGGCCGCAATCGTCGAGGAACTTCCGCAAATCGGACCCGGAGTATCCTTGATAAACGTTCGGGGTGCCGCCATAGCCCCAAAACTCCACCGCTCGGTAGCCAATTTGGCTCAGCTTCTTGAGCGTTTCCGCCACATTGCGGGCGAATTCGCCGCGGACGCTGTAAAGTTGAAATCCAATCGGAATCGTCTTCGCTTGAGCGGCAGCCATGGACATTGCACGGCTCAGCGTCATACCGAGGGCAGCGCCGAGGCCCGTTTCGATAAACCGGCGACGTGTGATTTGCATGAGGAATCAGGTTTTGAGGTTGTTACATGCATGATGCGATGACATTCCAAAGATCCACCGAGTCAGCGTGCGGCTTTAAACCGCCGTGATGGTATCAGGCGCACAGTATGTCCGCCGTCCGCAAAGTCAAAATCAATCCGCTCACGGTTGTTGCGGCGTCACGATGCGATAGTAGCGAGTGGTCGAGGCGCTGACGGTCGAGTCCGTGACTTCCACGGTTTGCGTGACGGGCTGATTCTGAACGTCCGCCAGTTTCGACCAGCCGCCGGCGCTCAAGGAATCGCGGCATTGCACCGTGTAAGTCTGCCCTGCGACCGCGGTGAAGCGGATACGCAAGACCGATGATGTTCCGCCCGACCAGTCAACCGATTCGATACGCAACGGCTGTTGCGTCTGCGCATTGACCGTGATGACCACATCGTCGCTTACGGCAGGCAGGCTCGGCGCATCAAAAGCGGTGAGTCGAAGCACATAAGTTCCATTGGTGGGAAACTCTGCAACCGTCACGGGAGTGTGAATCTGGCGAAACTGGACCGCGCCGGGACCGCTTATCCTGCTCCAAACCACCTGCAATTGGCCCGGTGGAATCGGCAGGCCGTCGTCACTCACCGTGCCGTTCAACGTGGCGCCGGCCGGCAAGGTAACGGTTTGATCGGGGCCTGCGTTCACGAGCGGCGGCTGGTTTGGCGGAAAACCCGCCCCGCTCAATTCGAGATCGAGAATGATGTCGCTGCTGCCGGCATTGGCCTGGTGAATTTCCACCGCCACAACGTTGTTGCCGGCTGCCAGCAAGGAAGGGTCGGCGGGTTGTGAATAAAATGTCGTTTCGTCCGCAAGGCCGACCACGGACGCGGCCGGCGTAAGATGGCCAATCGGCCCCGACGGCATGTTGCTGCGGAAGACTTCAACGCCATTAAGGTAAACCACGGCGCCGTCGTCGCGCTGAAGGCTTACACTCAAACCGGTCACCGACGCAGGACTCGACACCGTGAACGCGCGCCTGAAATAGGTGGTGACGTACTTGTTGTTCGGGTCCGGTCCGTATCCGGTCGTCGTGGCGGGTAACTGACCATTGGCATCGCCGTATCCCAGAGGCGCGGGGCCGGAAGCCCAGGCGGTGTCGTTGAACGCGCGCGAGGTCCACGCTGCGCCTTGATCGGAACCGTCGTCCAGATATTTCCAGACCGATCCTTTCGCGACGAACGTGACGGGCGACGCTGTGCGTGAGATTGTCACGGTCACGTCGTCGCTGGATTGCAACTCGCCGTCGCTGACGGTCAGCCTTAAGACGTAAACGCCAACGCCGTAAAAGCTGGCGGTGGTGTTGGCCTGGAAAGGATTTCCGAAATACACCTGGCCGGGGCCGCTCACATAGCTCCAACCCGCGCTCAGAGTGCCAGGCGGGTTGGGCAGGCCGTCATCAGTCACGACGCCGTTGAGGGGCATCACGAACGGGAAGTTGGTTGTATTGAAAGATTGATCCAGCCCGGCGTTCACAACCGGAGCGCGATTGCCGGTGTTTTCGAGGCCGGGTGACGCCGGGCCGGGGCTGGCTCGCCAGTTGATGGGATCGTTGCCGTAAGCCGCCGCGTTCAATCGCTCCAGCGATGGTCCGAAACCGTCCGCATTCGTCGGCCATGGCGCTTTGTCGTCGTAACGCACCACGTCCACGTCAATGTATGGAATGAAGATCGCTCCGGTGTTGGTATCCACGTCCGGAGCGTCCGGTCGCTCAAGCGACAACGTCTCGCCGCCATCCTGCAAGGCGCCCGCAAACGGCCCGAAGACCGGCACGCCGGTTGGAACACCGTACTTGGCGCGGAACTCGGCTGGATCGCTGCCGACGACCAGCAGCAATCCGTTCGCGGGGATTTGGGCGTTTGTCGGGAAGCTGAAGCCGATGCCGTTCAGTTTCCAGGTGTTCGTGGGGTAGTTGGCGTCATAAAGTTTTAACGGCGCGTTGGTGATGCTCTTCAGCTCGATGAACTCTTCATCGCCCGGCGCCGGGTGATAGCGGATTTCGTTGATCACCACCGGCCCCACACGCGGCCCCGCGTTGGACGCGCCCAGGGTGTTCACTCTCTGCGCCGGATACTGCGCCTCGCCGGTGCTGATGACGTAGCGGCCGAAGGTGACGCCGTTCTGCGCCGCGCCGAAACTGAAACCGTCGCTGTAGCCGGTCAAGTTCCCGGCGGCGTCCGCCGAGTACAAGTAAACCTGTTCGCCGTGCGAATCGAGCCGGAAGCTGTTCGTCGAAGTCGGATCCGCGTTCCAGTCGTTCTCGGTGAACACGACGTAGCCGCCGGGCGAGATGCGGGCCCGGGTGTCGTCGGCGGGAACGCGGAATTTCTGCGGCACGACACGCTGATCGCTCAGATACCAGTAGCTGATGTCAACATTGGTCGAGTTCGGGTTGTAAAGCTCGATGGAATCCAGTTGCGGCGGGTCGGTGTGCGTGAGCGCTTCACTGATAAGGACGCGCGGAATGTTCGATGAAGGATCGTCCGCGGCCGGCGACCCGCCGATGACCGTGCTCGCGCGCCAGTTCAGCGGATTGTCGGGGTCCGGGTTCAAGTTCGGGTTGACCGGCACGAGCGAAAAGCCGGCCCCGTCGGCCGACGTTGGCCACGGAGGACGCGTGCCGTAATTTACGGAAAAAATCGGCGAGCCGGTGACGTGGACCAACGTCACCGCCTCGCCGCTGTTGGAGAGATGGTTGGTGTAAACGCCGTCCACTCGCACACCGGGATACTTGCTCGCGAACGCCGTCGGATTGCTGACCAGGACGATGAATTGGCCGGGATTGACGAACGTCCCGATCGGGAACGTGTAACCGATT
>QHPW01000163.1 GCA_003219675.1 Verrucomicrobiota bacterium | reverse complement strand
AGCTTCCGGGTGGATTGCGACCATCCCGTTCGTTCTCCCATAGCCGCACCGGGAGGCGCAGGCGCGCTGCTGCTTCCCAATCAGGGCGGTACCAACCAAAATACCTTCCTCTGGTACACGCGCGACGGGAAGTTGAGTACGCTGGAGGTTAGCCCCAACCCGTACTGGATGGGATGGATTCCGAAGACTCGAAAGTCTTTGTTCACAACCAGCCTCGGATATGATCATCGCTATCGATTGATCGACTGGGATACAGGCAAAAGCCTCTGGGATATTCCCTGCCCCGGCGATCATGGACACGCTCTGGCAATCGGCTTAACACCGCGATTGGTCATTTTCGCCGTGGGTGAACTTTACAAACCAGGACCCTGGAGAGGCACACAGTTGGTTGTTCGTGAAGGCGAGAAGGAGTGGATTCGCGCTTTCTATGCAATCAGCGTGAAAGATGGGAGTCTGGTCGCCCGTTGGCAGGCACCTTATCCGCGACGGCTTTCCACCGACGACCGGGACAGCTTTCTTCGGTTAGGCGACAGACTCTTATTCATCATCTCCGACGAGGTTGTAGAATTCTCGGAAGAGGAGATTATCTCGAAAAAGAACGGATGGCAGTAACCAGGGTTTGAGCCCGTTGGGAGAATACTCCATTTCGACCACGAATCAGCTATACTGCTCCCATGAGGACCCGCTCTCGCATCGCGTTCGCCATCCTGGCGCTTGCCGCGGTGGGCGGATTGGTTCGGGCAGTGTTTAAGCCCGGTGAACCAGAACCCGCTTTTCAGGGGACGCCATTGAGCGTTTGGTTGACAGGATTCGATGAAGGATCAACGGGGCCCCGTCCAGACTTTCGGGCGGCGCGCGAGGCTGTGCGTCAGATTGGAACCAACGCCACCCCGGCTTTATTGCGGATGTTCCGCGCAAAGGATTCAGCCCTTACGCTTAAATTGATCAGCCTGGTTGCGAAGCAACAGATCATAAAAATCCACTACGTCCCCGCTTCGACGCGGAACGTCGAAGCGGCGGCGGCATTGGAAACGCTCGGTGCTGCAGCACAAGATGCGGTGCCGCAGTTAATCGAAATGTTCGACCACATGCCTGCCCGACAACGCGAGATCGCTGTCATATTGGGTTGTAGCGGGCCACCCGCTAAACGGGCCATTCCGTCGCTCTTGCGCGCGGCGAGCAACACGAATACCTCTCTGCGGACCGATGCTGTTTTTGCTCTCGGCGGAATCCATTCGGAACCGGAAACGGTCGTGCCCGTGCTGATCCAGGCTATGCGTGATCCCAGCGACTCAGTTCGTTATAGTGCCGTCACCGCTCTCCTCGAGTATGGAACCAACGCCAGTCTGGCGGTTCCTGCGTTAATCGAATTAATTCCCAGGGAAAGAGAAAGAACAATATCACCGGGACAACACACCATCATCTACGCATGGGCGGAACACGCCCTTAAACAAATCGATCCCGAAGCCGCTGCCAAAGCAGGGTTCAAATAATTGAAACCTCTTGCCTGGATGGAGAAATCTCAAATGAATCAAGAACGTCAGATTGGCTGATTTTGATGCGAGCAGTGACAACCACGATGGCGGCAAGAGCAGGAGGGCAATGAAAAGTAGACGCTTTATATGGATCGTCGGCGCTCTGATTCTCGCCCTCGGCAGCATGGCCTTGTGCTTTTGGGTGACGATGGAACCGAGCGACCAGGGGAAGAAGCTGAGTGTTTGGCTGCAAGAGATGTATAGCGGGCCGCCGGAGACTTTCAATACTGGCGCGGAAGCGGTGCGCCACATGGGAACCAAAGCGGTGCCCTGCCTGTTAAGAAGGCTTCGCTCCAGTGATTCACGACTGAAGCTCACGCTCGTGGAACTGCTGACCAAACAGTCCCTGATTCGATTTCACTTCACGCCTGCGGCTGATCGGCGCGCTCAGGCGGCATGTGGATTTGTGGCGCTGGGACCGGCGGCCACAGAGGCCATCCCTGCATTGGCTGAACTCCTGTATCAGGCGCAGACCGCTAAGGACGCTGCC
Organism: Verrucomicrobiota bacterium; assembly: GCA_003219675.1. Taxonomy (GTDB): domain Bacteria; phylum Verrucomicrobiota; class Verrucomicrobiia; order Limisphaerales; family AV2; genus AV2. The sequence goes on along the minus strand of QHPW01000163.1, from coordinate 3,623 downwards.
TGGGCATTAGCCGGAATCAGCGAGGAAGGACTTCGCGAGGTCACGGAAGCAATCACCAACCGAAATGCGAAGATTCGGGCAGGCGCAGCAGCGGGACTTGGGTTGGCTCAACCAAAGAATCGGGCGGCGGTACTGGCTTTAGTCGCTCGTCTACAGGACGAGGACCACGACGTCCGCGGTCAAGCCGCCTACAGCCTCGGCTTGATGTTGAGGGAAGCAGACATCGTGGTGCCCGCCCTGGCAACAAGGCTTCAAGACCGGCATCCTCTGGTCCGAATGCGGGCAGCGACGGCGCTCGGTGAATTTGGCGCCCGCGCAGAGCCGGTTGTAGGGGCGCTTTCCAACGCCATACGTGATTCGGACGGCTCGGTCGTCAACGCGGCAATAAAGGCCCGGGAAAGGATCCAAGCAGAAATAGCAGTCAGAGCGGAAGGCCGGCCCTGAACTCTTCCAAAAATCTGTGTTCATCGTTGTCCATCCGTGGTTAAAAAGGTCCCGCTATGACTCGTCTCAATCGTGTCTTGTCCGCAGTATTGTTGCCCGGCGCTGTCGCATCGGTCGTCGCGCAACCGCTCCGCGTCATTGACCCAAAGCTTTACTACCTTGGCACGCCGGGCGATCCGGAATGGCAGGAGTTCGCCGGCAAAACGCCCCACGGGCGCCGGCTCGACCTCAAGTTCGCCGCCCAGGCCAACACCAATGAAAGCACGCTGTTCATCCGCCAGCGCGACGTGAAGCTCGATTGGGGCTTGGAACTGAATGGGAGCAAACTCGGCAAGTTGTTTCTCTCGGAGCAGGACCTGAATCAGGCTCTCACCGTACCGGCCGGCGCGCTGCGCGAAGGCGAGAACACACTTTCGATCATTCCACCGAAAGAGCGGGACGACATCGAGGTCGGCGAAATCAAACTCGATTCCCGCCCGCCAAAGGAGGCGTTGAACGAGTCCACGTTGATTATCAGCGTCAGTGACGAGGACAGATGTAAGCGGCGCGCTGTTCCCGTTTCACATGGAAGATTCCCAACCCTCAACTAGCGACCATCAACCATCAACCATCAACCATCAACCTGTCCTCGCTCTTCGTCCGGGTGTAGTTTACACTGGCAGCGGGACGGCGCGCATCGGGCTGCCCGCCGGCGACTACACCATTTATGCCTCGCGCGGTTTCGAGTACAGCGTGCGCACTCAACAGCTCACCTTGCCACCAGGCCGGTCTTACCCGCTGCCGATGCGGATCCGCCGCGAAGTGCCCACACCCGGCATGGTCGCCTGTGACACGCACGTCCATACGTTCACTTACAGTCATCACGGTGATGCGACGATTGAGGAGCGCATGCTCACGCTGGCCGGCGAAGGGATCGAATTGCCCATCGCCACGGACCACGATATCCTGACCGACTACTCGGAACCGGCGCGGCGCATGCGCGTGCAGGATTATTTCACGCCGGTCATCGGCGACGAAGTCACGACCGAAGCCGGTCATTTCAACATCTTTCCCGTTCAACCGGGCAGCCGCGTTCCGGACCATCGAATCACGGACTGGCCCAAATTGATGGAGGAGCTGCGCGCGACGCCGGGGGTGCGCGTCGTGGTGCTGAATCATCCGCGCAACATTCACAATAATTTTCAGCCGTTCGCCGAAAAGAATTTCAACCCGGTCACCGGCGAGAACCGGCGCGGGTTTGAATTCAGCTTCGATGCAATCGAGGTGGCCAACTCCTCGGCGTTGCAATCCGACCTGATGTTGACGTTCCACGACTGGCTCGCGCTGTTGAATTACGGTTATCGCGTCACGGCTGTCGGTTCGAGCGATTGCCATGACGTGAGCCGTTACATCGTCGGTCAGGGCCGCAGTTACGTGTTGTGCGATGATTCCCACCCCGGAAAAATCAATATCGAGGAAGCCTGCCAGAGTTTTCTTAAAGGCCGCGTGCTCGTCAGCCTGGGACTGCTCGTACAAATGAGCGTCGATGACAAATTCGGCGTGGGCGATCTGGCGACCGGCCTGGGCGAGCTGACCCGCGTCACCGTCACCGTCCTCGGCCCTTCGTGGGCGCGCGCGGACCGCGTGGAGCTTTATGCCAATGGAGTGAGAATTCGTGACCAGCACATTGACGTGGCCGCGGGGCCGGTCGAAAAAACCCGCATCACCTGGATGATCCCCAGGCCCGCCTACGACACGCACCTGGTCGCCATCGCTTCCGGCCCGGCGGTGGCCGGACCGTACTGGCCCATTGCAAAACCTTATCAGCCCAGCTCGCGAGTCTGGGAGCCACGCGTCCTCGGCGCGACGAACCCAATCTGGGTCGATGGCGACGGCGACGGCAGGTTCACTCCACCGCGCGCGTATGCGAAGGAAATCGTCAAACGCGTCGGCGTCGACCCGAAGAAACTGGTTGCCGAACTGGCTAAGTACGACGAATCGGTAGCCGCGCAAGCGGCGAGCCTGTGCCAGGCCACCGGCCGCGATGTGCGCTCGGCCGAGGTCGAGGAAGCGCTCAAAACCGCACTGCAGCACGTGAAGCGAGGTTTTGCGGCTTATGCGAACACACAGCAAAAGTAGGGAACCCCGGCAAAGCCGGAGTATCTGTCTAGCGCCCTTTGGACGTAACGCAGGTTTCCAAACCTGTTGTATCGCCGATTTCCAATTGGCAGAACCGTCGCCAGTTCCGAGGCTTTGGAGGCGGCGAAGCGTTTGCGGGTTAGAAACCCGCGATACAGCAGGTTGGGAAACCTGCGCAACAGCGCGGTCGCCATGCTAAACACGTACAAGCCGGAGCCTTGAGATGACGATTGGATCCCTGAACCGTAGCCGGCGACGTGAGTCGGCGCTGAACCTCTGCCTTGGAAGCCACCAACGTGCGCCGACTCTACGTCGGCGGCTGCGAGGGTTCACAGGGAGCGAGGGGGGCATTCTTTGCGGGAAGCGGTCGATACCATTTGGATGCAACTCGCGACCGGGCCGGCCCGGAGGTCAATCGGCCAAAACAGATTTTTCCGCTGGAGCGCCGAAGTCCGGGAAGAAACCTAACGCGTGAACCGTGACCAATCCCTGAAGCGAATCCGCGAGTCACCCGCCGGGTGGGACTTTCTGCTGATCGGCGGAGGCGCGACCGGATTGGGCGCCGCCGTGGATGCGGCGGCGCGGGGTTATCGCACGGTGCTGGTCGAGCAAGGAGATTTCGCCAAAGCCACTTCGAGCCGCAGCACCAAACTGGTTCACGGCGGCCTTCGCTATTTGCGGCAGGGAGACTTTCTTCTGGTCAGGGAATCGCTGCGCGAACGCGCGTTGCTTCTGCAAAACGCGCCCCACCTGGTTCACCCGCTCTCATTTATCGTCCCTCACTACGCCTGGTGGGAAGGGGCCTTCTACGGCGCCGGGCTGAAACTTTACGACCTGCTTGCTGGAAAATTCCGGCTCAACAAGTCGAGGCCGATTTCGCGCCAGGAAGTATTGGAACATCTGCCGACACTGGAACCGCGCGGGCTGCGCGGCGGCATTCGTTATTTTGACGGGCAATTCGACGATGCCCGACTGGCCGTTTGCCTGGCGCAAACGCTGGAGAATCTGGGCGGAACGCCGCTCAATTACGCGCGAGTCGAGTCGCTGCTCAAAGAAAACGG
>QHPW01000164.1 GCA_003219675.1 Verrucomicrobiota bacterium | reverse complement strand
ACACCGCTCGTCAATTTTTTCGCTGACTTCCTCGGCTCCTATCTCGTTTGAATTGCGCGGGAAAGATGTCGGCAAAATTACACTTGAGACGTTCCATTATGTGTTCCAAGCGGCCCAGCGTGATGCTCTGTTGGCCGTGCTCCAGGCGGAATAGAGTCGAAGGAGTGATGCCGAGCTTTTTGGCAAACCGAGCGTAGGTCATCTGACCCCTTTTTCTGCGAAGGAATTCGCCCAGTTGAGAATCCAGCCGCTCGCGCATTAGCGAGACGTTGCCAAAAAAGAGAGTCCTCATGGCGAGCGGCGCTTCAAGGCGAGGAAGGAAAAAACACGGACACGCCAGCCAGCAGACTTCGGGCAGACCAGCATTGGTTACTTATTGGTTACTTTCTGAGCATCGTTTTGGAAAAGTCACCAAGAGACAGCAACCGCACCAAAGCGAAGTATCCGAAGACTCCTGATTCTCGCAAAATGCTTGATTTTATTGGTTGCAATCGCTGTTTAATGAGGATTTTTTGAGTGGTGGTAGGAGCTGGATTCGAACCAGCGAAGGCGTAAGCCAGCAGATTTACAGTCTGCTGGACGAACAACAGCGCCGACTCTACGCCGGGCTGGAAAGCTTGGAGTGGGGCCATGGCGGCGACCAACGGATGCGGCTGTTGCCCGTGCGGACGAGGCGTTCGTTTTGTTCGCGGCATCACAGCGGGAAATAAATCACCAGGAGTTGGATTTCCGAAGGCGCTGCGCACTCAACGATAACGGCCAAATCTTCGATCACGCGTCCGATGGGCAGGTCGTCGGAGATCGCGATGACGCCCGGCATGGGCAAACCTGCTTTCACGCGTTCGTACGCGTACTTGGGAATGGTTCGCAGATCGTGAGTAACGAGAACACGATTTTCCCTGGCGGCGAAGTCGAGCACCGCCGGGTCGTTGGTGCCCTTCAGCCCGGCGTCCGAGGCCAGGAGGTAGTCCAAGTGAGGAACCGAGCGCAGAAGTCCCCGAAGAATGCGGTGATTCAGGTTTTCGTCAATGAGCAGCAGCAGCATGCCAGACTCTCGCGCTTACACCGCTGCTTTGGAGCGACGACGACTTAACCGATCGCGCAGGTCTTTCGTTTCAAGATTGGTTTCCACTTCTCGCCGGACTTCTTTAGCGGTCTGCGCCTGTTCGCTCAAATAATCCTCCACCGCCCGTGTCTGTTGCAGATAAAAAGCGATCACCGAATAGATGTCGCTCAACGTCACCGAAGGGAAATCTTCCTGGATTTGCTCCGGCGTCGCTCCGCTCTTGAACTGATGCACAATCGAATCGAGCGTCACCCGCGAGCCGGTGACGCGGAAAACGCCGTCGGCACTGCGTGTGAGTGGAACAGATTGAGTGCTACTTAATTCGACCATATTGCGAGAAAATTACGTCGCTTCCGGTGCGTTGTCGAGATTCATCATTTTGCTCAAACCCAGCGGCAAATGCGCTTCCACGGTGAACTTCATGCGAGCGCGCGATGGCGGCTGTTGAGCTTGGGCGACTGCGCCTCGAATTCAAGGCACGACTGCAAGTCCGCTGCGGCATCGAAGCAGTCGCATAGCCCCGAGCTCCGCTGGAGGAGAACACTCACAACGCCGTCACGAGTTCCCGGAGCCGCTTTACGTCCTTCTGCCACGTCTTGGTTTTGGTTCGGTCGAGGATTGCGAGCATCTCCTCCTTCGGCGTCTTCTGACCGTTGGTGAGAAGTTTGGGCATCGCGGATTGCAGCGCCCGGCGGAACTCCTCGCGACCGGGTTGAAAGTAGTGTTTGAACACGATGTCGGTGGTCCGGTGTCCCGTCACTTTCTGCACAAGTTCCAGCGGCACACCAGCGGTCAAGGCCAGCGTCAGCCACGTCACGCGGAAACTGTGGAAGTCTCTCACACTCGCCCGTCGCAACCCCTCTTTGCGCTCAGCGTGGATCTCGCCACGGACAACCTCGGCCTCGTCTGTCTGGCCATTCTCGCCCGCATCCTTGAAGCCGGCCTCTGCGAAGACCTTCCGGACCCGCCAAGTGATGCCGTCCGAGTTCTCGACGTACATCTTCGCTTGTTCGGGGAACACATACGCTTCGGACGATTGTCGCGTGGCCAGCTCGTCGTAGAGCATCGGGAATATCGGAATACTGACGGTCTGCCCGGTCTTGTTGGTCTTGACCGTGATGAACCGACGGACGAGATCCACGTCTTTCCATTTCAAAAGGCAACAGTCGCCCCGCCGCATCGCAGTGCACATTCCGGTGATCAGGATCGGGCGGATGAAATCATTTTCTCGCGCCGCGTCCACTATGGGCCTCTTCAGCCGCGCCGCCGGTTCAGTTTATGGCAGCACATGACTGGAGGAAGCAATCGCGCAGGTGGCCACATTGGTGACCTCATTGACGGTATAGCTGGAGTCAAAGGTGGCCGTGGCGCCCGCGGAAGGACACACCGGCATCCGGCCCGAAATCCCTCGGACCAAATACGGCGCCAGGTCGGTTTGCGCGGGGGTGGCAGCACCGGTCTGCTTGTTTTCCAGCGCCCATTGCTGTTTGGCACCATCAATCTGGCGAAGGTTGTTGATGCACACTTTCGTTTGACTCGTTTCCCTCGACTTAATGAAGCTGGGGATGGCTATGGCCGCCAACATTCCGATGATGGACACCACAATCAGAATTTCCACGAGTGTGAAACCGCTTTTTCGACGTGTTTGGATTCTCATAACTGACCTTTCCATGAACTACACGCGGCGTGAACGATGAAGCAGGCGGTTAATATTAGTAACAATTGCCGTTCACGTATTGCCTGCAACAGACCGCGATTCCCCTGGAGCAACCTTGATACCACCCGGTTCCGGGCGTTGTCCTGTGGAACCCAAGCAGGCCGCCCCCACTGCCCGGAGGCGGACTGCCTCAGAACGTGCCACTGGCGTCAGAATATTGGGCTTTCAAACCGACAGGTTCTCCCGGAGAATTCGATTGCCTGCGCCGCGAAAAAGGCCCATAGAACCACGGAAGACTATGCCAGCATTTCAGGCCAGCCGGTGGACCCGAGGCAATTTCCTCTTTCCAACGGTCATTGAGGTCGGCGAAAAGGCGGTTGTGCGCCGCAAACGTTCCTGGCTCAGCCGGGACGAAATCAGCATCAGCGTGCAAAAGATTGCCTCGGTTCATATCAAGACCGGGCTGATCTGGTCGGACATTCTGATTGAATCTTCGGGCGGGACGGACCCCTTGGCCAGCCACGGCCATAATAAAGCGGATGCCCGCCGCATCAAGGAACTCATCGAAGATTATCAGGCCAGGCCAATGGCCGAAGAAGAGCGCGGGCCGAAATGAACGCGCGGAAGGGATTCGTTTCGCGACGGTCTCCAGCGAATCCTTTCAGGCGGCGAAACAGGCCTTTTAGTGAGCCGACGCGGACGCGCCCGCCTCTTGTGGACGGACAGTCGGCGGCTTGAAAAACAACAGGAGCAGAAGCATTGCGGCGACGGCGAGCCCGGTGGGTACCAGGAACAACTTGTGGTAGTTCACCACCCCGTTGGCGTCGGTCCATTGCGCTTTGAGCGAACCGAACCAGAAATTTGCGATCACCAACCCCGCGCCAAGGACCAACAAATTGAACAACCCTTGCGCGCTGGTGCGGATGTCTTTCGGAAAAACCGCGTCCACGAAGATGTAGAGTGTCGCGAAGAAAAAGGCGTAACAGATGCCATGAAGCACTTGCACCGCGACAATCAGTCCCTGGTACTCCGGTTTGTCGAAGAAGGCAAAAGTCGCAAAGCGCAGACAATGACCCAGGATGCCGAGGATCATGGTCCATTTCCAGCCGATCTTCTTCAGCACGCTGCCGAGGATGACCATGGTCACTATCTCCGCGACCTGGCCGATGGTGGTGATCGCGGCGATCCAGTTGTCAGGCATATTGATGGGGTTCCTCAGGAAACCCCCGATGAGCACGAAGTAACCATTGTGAATCGTCGAGTCGATGAGAGTGACGATAAAGAGGATCAGCACGTACGGCACAGCAAGCAGCTTCGCCGCTTCCAACCACGCCAGGGTTTCAGCGCCGCCTTCGCCGGCCTTCTTGGGTGGCGTGTGGGGCAGCGTGAGGCTGAACGCCGCCAACGCAAATGAGATCATGGCACCAACAAGAAAAATCCAGCGCATCTCCGTCACCGTGGAATTCGCGCTCAAAAGGAAGATCAGCGGCCACGACACCACGATCCAGCCGACTGTCCCGCCCATGCGGACAAGTCCGAAATCTCTCGCCGGGTCCTTGAGGTGGGCAAACGCCACGGCGTTGGTCACCGAAATCGTCGGAACGTAAAACAGCCCGTAAAGAAGAAAGCAAAGAAAGAACGGTGTGAACTCCTTCGCCAACGCCGCGCCGATCAATGCCAATCCCCCGACCCCGTGGCTGAACGCGAGAAATTTTTCGGCGGAGAAATTTCTGTCCGCGAACTGATTGCTGAAGAAGATGCCGACGACCGACGCGATGCCGAACATGCTGCCCGCCAGATTTTGTTGCCATTGCTCAAACTTGAGCATCGGCATGTAGTTAAAAATCTGCACTTGCCAGGCACCCCAGATGGCGATTTCCAGCACCATCATGAGGAACAATTTGAAACGCGGGCCTTGGTTCATAGGATTGGTTTGCGGCGCAGGTTACGGGAAGGACACGGTGATGGCAAGCCAAGAGCGGGGGTTGCGTTAAATGGCGGGTTGTCAAGCGTCGTGTAAATCGGATCCGGGACCACCGGCAAATCACCATTCACGCCGATTGCAAACCCCCTCCGCGCCGCTTAACCTTTTGCCGTGCGTATCGCGTTCAAAGAGTGGGCCATCGTCGTGGATGCGCTGGGGCGCGGCGAGCAGATTGTCATCCTGCGCAAAGGCGGCATCAGCGAGGGTCGCGGCGGATTCAAGGTCGAGCACCCGCGGTTTCTGCTTTTCCCCACGCTGTTCCATCAGCAGCGTGAATCGGTTTTGCCGACGGCCCAGGCGCGCTTCGATGCGATGGCGCCGCATTTCCCCGGCAAAGACCGTGTGCGGATGGATTTCTTTTGCGAGGTCGTCGCCTGGCAAGCGCTCGGCAGTCTGGCGGACGCGCGACGGTTGCGCGGCCGGCATATCTGGCGCGACGAGGTGATTGCCCGGCGGTTTGATTGGGGAAAAGAGAAGAACATTCATGTGCTGGCGGTGCGCGTGTTTGGCCTGGCGCAGGCCGCCGAGTTGCCCATGCTTGAAAGCTACGCCGGCTGCAAATCGTGGATTGAATTGGAGAAGGATGTCCCGATCACCGGCGCCGCGCCCGTGCTGTCGGATGAGGCGTTTGCTGAAAAACTGAACGCGGTTCAGGGCGCTTTGGAACCGGCGAAAACAACATGAACGACTGGGAGGAACGAGCGCGCCGCCATGCCTGACGTTTGGGCGGAGTGGAACCCGGTCCTCCCGCCTGACCCATGAACCTGCCACCTCTTATCCTCGCTTCGGCTTCACCGCGCCGCGCGGAACTGCTTCGTGAGATGGGACTGAAGTTCCGCGTCGTGCCGAGTGATGCCTCCGAAGTTCACCACGAGCAACTGACCGCGCGCGAACTGTGCCAGCTCAATGCCTATCGCAAGGCTCGCGCCGTTGCCAAAAAGATTCCCGACGCCCTCGTGCTCGGCGCCGACACGCTGGTTTATGTTGGCACACGGTTGTTCGGCAAACCGGCCAGTCTCGCGGAAGCCGGGCAGATGATCGAGCAACTGCAAGGCCGGACGCACCAGGTCGCCACCGGCATCTGCCTGATTCACTTGCGCCGCTTTCGCCAGAGCATTTTTGCTGAGACGACTCAGGTGACGTTCCGTCCACTGGACGCAAGGCAGATCCGCTATTATCTCGGTGCCATCCATCCGCTCGACAAGGCGGGCGGCTATGCGATTCAGGAAAAAGGGGACTCCATCGTGGAGAAAATTGCGGGCTCGTTTTCCAATGTGGTCGGTTTGCCGATGGAGCGATTGAAGGCCGAGCTCGCGGCGTGGTGATTTGGAGTGCCGACCTACGGCTCGGCGCAAAAGCGGGACGCGGCGCGGCTTTCCTTCGTGCCGGGCCGGAATTCGGGGCTTCATCCGGCGGTTGTCACAAAATCAGCTTTTGACCCGGCGGGCCAAAATCACTACGTTCGCGCCGTGGAAAGCCGCAGCGCCGCCGCCAATTCGCCCCGGGCGGAGCACGCCTCGATCGCGCCGTCGCTGCTCCGCCATCTTGATTCCATCGGCGGGAACATCATTCGCTTCATTCGGACGGCGCAAGGATTGATTGCGTTCACGCTGATTACGCTGGGCGTGGCGGTTACTAAATTCAATGCTTCTTCGAGGGTCATTCATCCGCTGATTCTCCGGCAAATTCACCGGGCCGGTTTGCGGCTGTTGCCCATGGTCAGCTTTCTGGCCTGCGCGCTCGGGTTGATGATCATCGGACAGATGGTAGCGCTGCTCACGCGGGTGGGCGCGCAGAATCTGGCCGGCACGGTGATGGTCACGGTGGTGGTGCGCGAACTCGGTCCGCTCGCGGCCGCATTGCTGGTGCTGGCGCGGGTCGCCGCCGCCTATGTCATCGAACTGGGAACCGCGCGCGCGCTGGGCGAAGTGGAGGCGCTGGAGGCGCTCTGCATCGACCCGATTCATTATCTGGTCATTCCGCGCATGGTCGGTCTGGCTCTCGCGATCTTTTCGCTGACGGTTTATTTCATCATTGTCACGCTTGCGAGTGGGTACCTATTTGCATTCCTGCAGGACGTGCCGTTGCTGCCGGGGGACTACTTCAAGCAAGTGGCCGTGGCGCTGACGTGGGAGGACTTCGCTCTGCTGGCGCTGAAGACGTGCTGCTTCGGCATCGTGATCGCCGTGGTGACCTGTTATCAGGGATTGGCCCAGCCGCTGCGGCTCGAGGAGGTTTCCGGAGCGACGACGCGCGCCGTGGTCCAGAGCCTGGTGGCCTGCGTATTGTTGGATCTCCTCTTCATCATGGTTTACCTCGTGATGTGAACCCTCCCTTGCCACTCGCAGAAGCGCGCTCTGCCGCAGCCACGACGGCGGTCATTCAGATGGTCGAAGGAGCGGTCGGCACGTTCGGTGCCACCGGGAGCCCCTCAGTCGAGGGTATCAACTGGAGCATTTCAGCGGGAGACTACTGGGTGGTCGGCGGACTCCCCGGATCGGGGAAAACGGATCTGTTGGCGACGATGGCCGGATTGTACCGGCCGATCCGTGGGACGTTGCGCCTTTTTGGAAGCGACATCGCAGAATTGGCGGAGGAGGATTTTCTGGCGGCGCGAATGCGCATCGGCCTGGTGTTCGAGAACGGCGGACGGATGTTCAATCATCTGACGGTGGCGGACAATGTCGCGCTGCCGCTTCGCTACCATCACAACGGGCCGCTGGCCGAAACCGACGGGCGGGTGAACAAAATCCTGGAGGCGACCGGCCTCATCGATCTGGCGGCCCACACCCCGGGACAGATCAAACACGCCTGCCGCCAGCGGGTCGGACTGGCCCGCGCCCTGTCGGTCCATCCCGAAGTCCTGTTGCTGGACAATCCTCTGGCCGGGCTCGGTCAGCAGGAAACGCGTTGGTGGAGAGAATTCCTGGCGCGCCTTGCCGCGGGCCACGACCTGATGGAGGGACGGCCCGCGACCCTGGTGGTTGCCTGCCATGACCTGCGCCCCTGGGCGGACCAGGGAGAACAATTTGCGCTCCTGAAACAAAAGCGGTGGCTGCCGGTGGGCGGCCGGGCAAAATTGACTTGCAGCGATGAGCCCTTGTTGCGTGAGTTGCTGGCGGCGGATTTCGGCGGCGGTCAACCGGTGGGTTAGCGAGGCGCGCAGCAGAAGCCATATGCCAGACGAGGAAAACGGAGTCTTGGAATGTTTGAGTCCGGCTTCGCCCATCCCTGCACACCTTCGGGTTGACCCCACCCTGTTTTTGTAGCCCATGGCACTGCAGGACCTGACACCTCAACTTCGCACCCGGCTCGGCCGGATGGAACGGGCTGTGGGGATTTTTGTCGGGCTGGCGGCGGTGCTCTTATTGTCGGGCTTCTTCTACTACCTCTATCACACCGCGGTGCGCAAGGGGTGGTTCCTGAAAAAGGTGCCGTATTATGGTTACGTGCAAAATGCCAGCGGTCTCAAGCCGGGTGATCCGGTGAAATTGATGGGGTTTGATGTGGGCGAAATCACAGAAGTCACGCCGATGCCGCCGACGGAGTGGTTTGTGGAGAACCACTACAATGTGTTTGTTCGTTTTTTGATCAAGCAGCCCAACTACGGTTACATCTGGACGGATTCCAAGGTGAAGGTGACTGCAGGAGACTTTTTGGGCAAGCGCATCCTGGAAGTCACCAAGGGACAGACTGGAAAAACGACCGTCATTGAAGAATCCAACGGCGTCACTCGCATTTTGAACGAGAACGTGTCAGACATTTATGATGTTCTCACGAAGAAATCCAAAGGCGTTTGGTTGGAGGTCGAGGAATCGCCGGCGGTCACAGAGAAACTCGAGCAGGTGATCAAGACCGTCGAGAACGTTTTGCCGGTTTTGACCAACCAACTGATGGTTGTCCTGACCAACAGCGCTCACGCCACGTCCAACCTGAACGCCCTCGCCCTGAGCGCGCGTCCGACCGCCACCAACCTTGCCGAAATTACCGCGCAACTGCGCGAGTTTAACGGCTCGCTCGGCCGCTGGCTCTTTTCCACAAATCTCAATCAACAGCTCGAACTTGTGGCGAACCAGGCGAACGCCACTCTCGCCAGTGTCGATGCCAATCTGATCGCCGTCGCGGAAAAGCTTTCGCTGTCGCTGGAAAACCTCGCCGGCATCACCAGCAACCTGAACGCGCAAGTGCAGACCAACACCAACATGCTCAGCGGGATTTCGGCGGCCATCACTCACACCGACGACCTGGTCCAGGGTCTTAAACGCCACTGGTTGCTGCGCTCGGCATTCAAAAGCAAGTCCACGAATCAGCCGCCTCCGCGTCCCCTGCTGCCCCCCGGCCGGCCCCGACCGTGAGGAAAAGAAATGTTAGCCAACCCACCTTATCAATGATACGGTAGGAGCATTAGAGGTTATCTCATTTGGGTGGTGGTGGGATCAAATCAGTTTCTTATGAAAGGAATGTGAGGATTGTCACTTAAAGTCTGTTGAATCGGGCTGCTATGATGACAACGGGTGCTCAGGAAAAACAGGAGTGCCAATGATTAAGTCCGACGTTAAATCATCCTTTGCCAGCTCGGTGAGAGCCTGTCGGAGTCGTCTTGGCATCTCTCAGGAGGAACTCGCCGGGCGCGCGGGTCTGCACCGCACCTACGTGTCGGACATCGAACGAGGCGCGCGCAATCTGTCGCTCGAAAGCATCGAAAAACTTGCCCGCGCGCTGGAGACCTCCGTTTCCGCCCTTTTTTTGGCCCCCGGCAATTCCCTCGGATCATTGGAAGGGGGCGCGTTATCCGGGCCGCGGGATGAACTCGTGGACATTCTGTTCGTGGAGGACAACCTGGACGACGTGGAGTTGACGATGCGCGCGTTCAAGCGGGCGAAAATCAGCAACCGCGTCCATGTGGTCCACGACGGTGCGGAGGCGCTCGACTTCCTGTTTTGCGCCGGCGCCTATGCCCACCGGCGAGTTACCCGCCATCCGCAATTGATTCTCCTCGACCTGAAATTGCCCAGAGTCGGCGGTCTGGAGGTGTTGCGTCGTGTCAAGGGCGACGAGCGAACGCGGACGATTCCGGTCATCGTCCTGACGACCTCACAGAAAGATCGAGACATTGCCGAGAGTCGCCGGCTGGGAGCGGAGACCTACATTGTGAAGCCGGTCGATTTTCAGCGGTTCAGCCAGGTCACACCGCAACTGAGCATGCAATGGGCGTTGATCGGGCCAACTTCCAGGCTCGCTGCATGATCCGTCCTCGATACCAGACGTTATCGGGGTGTCTGTTCGACACGAGCGCCGGCTGGACCTGTCCTGGCTGCTGGCTGACGGATGCGCCACCGGAGTAAAGAGAGGCTGGATGAGCAGGCTTATACGCATATTGATCATTGAAGATTCGGAGAACGATGCCCGGCTCCTGGTCCGAAGACTTGAGCGGAGCGGATTTGACCCGGTATGGAAACGAGTGGAGACGGTCGAAAGTTTGCGCGTCGCACTCGCTTCGCAGGATTGGGACATCGCTTTTTCCGATCACTCCATGACGGGATTCCTGAGCCAGGATACTTTGAGCCTGGTGAAAGAGCGGGGACTCGACCTTCCTGTGGTCATCCTGTCCGGAGCCATCGGCGAGGAGGAGGCGGTTGCTGCAATGGAGGCCGGGGCCGTGGATTATATCAGAAAGGACAATTTAACGCGCCTGATTCCGGTGGTGGAGCGCGAACTGCGCGCGGCCCAGGCCCGGCGCGAGCATCTGCAGGCCGAAGCAGCCCAGCGGGAGAGCCAGGCGCGCAAGAGCGCGATGCTGGATTCAGCGTTGGATTGCGTGGTCACGATTGATCACGAAGGCAGGGTTTTCGAGTGGAATGCGGCCGGGGAGAAAACCTTTGGTCGCCGGCGCGCCGAAGTGATCGGCAGGGAACTGGCCGAACTCATCATCCCACCCGCTTTGCGCGAGCGGTATCGGCACGGTCTGGCGCGGTATCTTTCCACCGGTCAAAGCCCCATTCTCGGTCGGCGGATAGAAATGAGCGCGATGCGCGCCGACGGCACGGAGTTTCCCGTGGAACTGAGCATCACGCGAGTGCCGACCGAGGGTCCGCCGATGTTCACCGGGTTTATCCGCGAGATTACCGATCGCAAACGATTGGAGGAGCAGTTGCGACAGGCCCAGAAGATGGAATCCATCGGCCAACTGTCCGCTGGCGTGGCCCATGACTTTAACAATATCCTTGGAGTGATTCAGGGGCACACGGACATGGTCCTGGGCGGCATGGTGGAAGGTCGCGATGCCGAGGAGTCGCTCAAGCAAGTCGCCGCCGCCGCCAAACGAGCCGCGCATTTGACCCGCCAATTGCTGGCGTTCAGCCGGAAACAGGAAATCCAGCCGCAGGAAATGAAACTGAATGAAGTGGTCGATGGCGTGAGCCAGATGCTGAAACGTTTGCTCGGCGCGCACGTGACCTTGCAGTTCGTTCCCGCGCCGAATCTGCCCGCCGTTCTTGGGGATGTGGGCATGATCGAACAAGTGCTTCTGAACCTTGCCGTCAACGCGCGGGACGCCATGCCGCGGGGCGGACCCCTCGTGATCAGCGCCGCGCCCAGGATTGTGGATGAATCGTTCGTCCAGCGGAACCCTGAGGCGCGCGTCGGTCGCTTCGTTTGCCTCAGCTTCCGCGACACCGGATGCGGCATCGCGCCGGAAATCATGCCGCGGATTTTTGAGCCCTTCTTCACCACGAAGGAACCCGGCAAAGGAACCGGGTTGGGGCTGGCCACCGTTTATGGAATCGTGAAGCAACATCAGGGTTGGATTGAAGTTGAAAGCCAGGTCGGGCAGGGGACCGCGTTTACCGTCTTTTTGCCGGCCAGCTCTGCCGCTGCGGCGCCGTCTGTGGAGCCGGTTTCACCGGTCGCAGCGCCAGGACGCGGTGAAACAATCTTGATCGCCGAAGATGAACCGGCGCTTCGCCGCCTGGCCGGGCGCGTCCTGCGAAATCTGGGCTATGAAGTTTTGGAAGCGGCGTCGGGTGTGGAAGCCATTCAAGTGTGGGAGGAGCATGGAAAAAAAGTGGACTTGCTGCTGACAGACCTTGTGATGCCGGACGGCTTGACCGGAAGAGAATTGGCAAAACGATTACAAACGCGTGAATCGGGCATCAAAGTGATCTACACCAGCGGTTACAGTCCGGACACAGGCGAAACCGCCTTTGCTTTTCGTGAAGGCGTCAATTTTTTGCAGAAACCCTATCTTCCGGAGCGGCACCCGCTGTGTTTGGAGCGGCGCGGTTTCGTGGGGGGCGAGCCGGCTCGCGAGGAGGCTTGCCCCGCTGAAAATGCAATCTGCGCAACGGCCGCGGAGTTTGAACATTTGACCTGCCATTGGCCTTCCCCTAGAGTGCCCCGCCTGTTTTATGAACGTGTTGATTTGCGATCCGATTTCGCCGAAAGGAATCGCCCTGTTGCAACAACGACCCGAGTTCAAAGTGACAGTTCTGGAGCGGCGGTTGCCCGAAGGAGAATTGCTGCGGCTCGTGGGAGACGTGGCCGCGATGGTGGTCCGGTCCGAGACCAAAGTGACGAAAAAAGTCATTGAGGCGGCCCCTCAGCTTCGCGTCGTAGGCCGCGCGGGCGTGGGGGTGGACAACGTGGATGTCGAGGCCGCGACGCAGGGCGGCATCGTCGTGATGAATACACCCGGCGGCAACACCATCTCCACAGCGGAGTTGACATTCTCAATGCTGATGGCGTTGGCGCGGAAAATTCCGCAGGCGCACGCTTCGATGAAAGCAGGCCAGTGGAACCGCAAGGAATTTCAAGGAGTCGAGCTCTGCAACAAGACACTCGGCATCCTCGGCATGGGGCGCATTGGCAGCGAAGTCGCCCGGCGGGCCATCGCGTTCGGCATGAGGGTGCTGGCTCACGATCCGTATCTTTCACTCTCGCGCGCGAAAGCGTTGCAAGTCGAATTGGTCGAGCTTGACGAGATTTATGCCCGCTCTGATTTCATCACGGTGCACATGCCCATGAGCGACGAAACGCGCGGCATGATCAACGCCGCCGCCTTCGCAAAAATGAAGAAGGGCGTGCGCGTGCTCAATTGCGCCCGCGGCGGCATCATTAACGAGCAGGACCTTTTCCAGGCCATCAAGAGCGGGCACGTGGCCGGCGCGGCCATGGACGTTTATGAAACCGAGCCGCCGCCGGAAGAATTTCCCCTGCGCCAGCTGCCGCAGGTCATCATGACACCGCACCTCGGGGCGAGCACGGAGGAGGCTCAGGAAAACGTCGGCATCGAAGTGGCCGAGGCAATCACGGACTATCTGTTGCACGGCGCGGTGCGCAACGCGGTCAATCTGCCGAACATGGACGCGAAGACCTACGCGGTGGTCAAGCCTTACCTGAACCTTGGCGAAAAGCTGGGCCGTTTGCTGGCCCAATTGGCGCCGAAACGCAACGAGCGGCTGGTCATCACTTACGGCGGAAGAGCGACGGAAATGCCCGGCGATCCCATCAGCCGTTCGGTGCTCAGGGGTTTTCTGGAATCAGCGGGCGGCAAGGATGTCAACCAGGTCAACGTTCGCGCGCTGGCGGCGGCGCTGGGTCTGTTGGTCGAAGAAATCAAATCGAACGAAGAAACAGATTTCAACGAATGGCTGCACGTCGCTGTCTATTCAGAGGGCCAGAACGTGTCGGCGGGCGGCACCTTTTTCGGCAAACAAAGCCATCCGCGCATCGTGCGGATCAACAGCCTGCCGGTCGAAGTCGTGCCGTCGGGCGTGCTGTTCCTGATGACGAACAAAGACCGGCCGGGAATCGTCGGTTACATCGGCACCCTGATGGGAAAATACAAAGTCAACATTGCCAATATGAGCCTGAGCCGCGACAACAAAGGCGGACACGCGTTGACGGTGCTGAACCTCGACAGCGTGCCGCCGTCCGGGTTGCTGGAAGAGGTCAACAAAGATCCGGACATCAGCAACGTGCGGGTTGTGAAGTTGTAATCGCGTTGGCGCCGTGCCAGACTCGAAACCTTTGGCGGGCGAAGACCCCGAAACAGAAAGACCATCATGAAAACCAGAATGAGCGTGGCCCTGTTGGGCCTCTCCGCGATCACCGCGCTTGTGGTTGGCGCGGCCGAGGCCACGAAAGAAAACACGCCTAAACCGTCCGCCAGCCTCAAACCGCTTTTTCCGGACGAGGTTCTCTGCAAAGGCAAGGGCATTGAAACCAAACGCAGCGAGCTGGACGAAGCATTCCTGCAATTCAAGGCCAACCTGAACGCCCGCGGTCAAATCCTGCCGGAGGACAAGCGCGAACAGGTCGAGTCCCAGCTGCTCGATCGGCTGGTCATCACCCGACTTCTCGTGAACCGGGCGACGGAGGAAGACAAAAAGAAGGCGCGGACTGCCGCGGACAAATATGTTGCCAGCACCAGGGAGCAGGCCGGTTCCGAGGAATCGTTCGTCCGCCAGCTTGGCGCGATGAATTTCACGCCCGCGCAGTTTGACGCGCAGGTGTTGGAACGCGCGGTTTGCGAGGAGGTCGTGGACCGCGAGCTGAAGAGCAAAGTCAACGTCTCCGACGAGCAGATTAAAAAGTTTTACGACGAAAATGGACAGCAGTTCGAACGCCCGGAAACAGTCCGCGCCGCTCACATCCTCCTTTCCACCCGCGATCCCAACACCAACCAGGAATTGAATGAGGAGAAGAAGAAGGAGAAACGGCAGCAGATGGATAAAATCCTCGAACGCGCGCGCAAGGGAGAGGATTTTGCCGGGTTGGCCAGGGAGTTTTCGGAAGATCCAGGCTCGAAAAACAAAGGCGGCGAATACACCTTCCCGCGCGGACAGATGGTGGCGGCATTCGAGACGGCGGCCTTTTCGCTCAAAACCAATCAGGTCAGCGATGTCATCACCACGCAGTTCGGCTATCACATCATTAAACTGTACGAGAAAACTTCGGCGCAGAAACTCGAACTGGCCAAAGTGAAGGATGATCTCAAGGAGCAACTCACGCGGTTCGAAGTTCAGGACAAGATGCTGCCTGACTACCTGAAAAAACTGAAAAAAGACGCCGACCTCGAATACACCAGCCGCAAAACCCGCGGAAAAATCCGGCGACAAACCGCCCGCGACGGAAAAGAAATAGGCGCGGGAAAGAGGGCGCGCCGCGGCGCTGGAGCAACGGTTGAACCCATCCATGGTCGCCCCCGGCCCGGCACTTGCCCGGTTCCCCGCTCAATACCGTTTGGAGAATTTTTTCCGCGAGTCCTCGTCGGAGGGAGGTGGGGCCGGCTGGCTTGCCGGGTCTGAAGGCTTCGCCGGCTCGGCCGACTCGACCGGCTCACTCGCGGTCGCCGAAGGCGCGGGCTGAGGCTGGCCGGGTTCGTTGTCGATGGCTTCCACAAACGCCAGGCGCAGCGCGGTCAAACTCTGTTTCAGGAGCCTTTCCTCCTGCTTGTCGAGGTTGCCTCTGGTCTTGAATTCGAGCATCTCCAGTTGGTCGATGAACATCCTCGCGCCTTCGACGTCTCGCAGGGTTTGTCCGCTTTCCGGATGCGGGATTTTGCCCAGCAGCATCAGCGCCATGTTGGTCTGTTGCATTACCATGCCGGCGAACAGCGCGGACATGAGTTCGCCGCGGCTGGCGTTCGCCGGCGCTCCTTCGGAAAAGGGCGCGCCGTTCATTTATTCCTGTCCTTTCCCTGTCGGCGGATTTCCGCCATCAAAAAGTGTATCAGATGTTTCAGTCGCGTTTCCAGGTTAATGGTCTCCAACAGGAGCTGGCGTTCCTGCGACGAGGAGAGCAGCGTCCAGGAAACCAGATCGGCGATCTCGTCGGGGTTATTACGTTTGGCCAGAGTCTCGATCCCTTGCTTGACCAGAAAGTCGGGAGGCAGGTCGTTCGGATCGAGATCTTCCATTTGTCCCAGTTTCTTGAGCACATGAAGCGGCAGCTCAAAACCCTGTTCCAGCCGTTCGGAAACCAGTTCCAGCACTTTGACCGTGAGCGCATCGACGGCCACACTGTCCGTCGTGGTGGATTCCAGCGCGCGGATACGATTCACGCGATACGGCTTGTAGCGGACCGTTTCCGCCAATTCCACGCGCGCGATGCCTTGCAGGACGAGGTTCGAGGTGCCGTCCTTGCGCGCCACCGAAGCGCGGATCAATCCGAGGCCTGCCACGATGCACGGAGTCTCGCGTGTGCGCCCGGGTTTCTGCATCGCCACCGCTCGAAAATGTAGAGCGGCAGCATCGCTTGTGGAAACAGGATGGCGCTGGGCAGCGTCATGACCGGAACCTCGCGCGGCAATTCCATGGATAGAATCTAGTCGAGGGCGTCCGTAATTCAAGGCGGAGATGCGGGCTTGCCAAACTTTCCCGCTCCGCGCATGTTTGAACGTTATGAAGAGTAAAACTGGAATTGTTGTATTGGTGGTTCTGTGCATCGCGCTCGGAGTCGGTCTTTTAATCCGCCATGCCAGGGCGGTTGACGAGCAACGCAAGGCCGAAGCGAGGATCAAGCAACTGTCCGATGACGTCGTGCACAAGGAGGACCAGCTCAGTGAACAGAAAAAGGTCAATGACACCCTGGAGAAGACTCTGGAAACCAAGACCACGGAAGCGCTGGGCCTGTCGAACAAACTGGAAAACGTGACCACCACCCTGGCCAGGACCGAACAGCAGGCCAAAGCCGCGGCGGAACAGGCCAGGGACGAAATCGCCAAGCGCGACGCGAAGATTGCTGATCTCGAAGGCCAGAACGATGATCTGACGAAGAAAATGGCCGACCTGAACACCTCCATCACCGGCCTGGAATCGCAGATTGCCGACACTCAAAAAAAACTTGCCGCGTCCGAAGGTGACCGCGAATTTCTGCTCAAGGAACTGAAGCGTTTGCAGACCGAGAAGGCGGAGCTGAAACGAAAATTCAACGATCTCGCCGTGTTGCGTGACCAGGTTCGCAAGTTGAGAGACGAACTTTCCATCGCCCGGCGCCTGGAATGGATTCGGCGCGGTTTGTACGGTTCGGAAAAAGGCGCCGAAAAGTTGCAGAAAGGGCTGGCCTCGGCCGGACCGCAGACCAACTACGACCTCAACGTGGAGATCAAACAATCCGGCGGCGCCAAAGTCATTCCGCCCGGCACCAACACGCTGCCCGCCAATGCCGCCCCGCCCAAATGACGCTGTTGAATCTGTTATCTGACTCGCATGGCCGCGTCATGCGCGACCTGCGGGTCAGCGTTACCGACCGCTGCAATTTTCGCTGCCTCTACTGCCTGCCTGAGACGGAGGAGGCCGCGGACTTTTACCGCGTCAAATTCGACGCGCTGAGAAACCCCTCGCCGCCGACGCCCATTACCCGCGAGTGGAAACCGCGTTCGCAAATCCTGACGTTCGAGGAAATCGAGCGCGTGGTCCGACTCGCCGTCGAACTCGGCATCCAGAAGGTGCGCGTGACCGGCGGCGAACCGCTGTTGCGCCAGGGATTGGAAACGCTCGTCGCCCGGCTCGCCCGAATCGCCGGCGTGACCGACCTGGCCATGACGACCAACGGTTTTCTCTTCCCTCAAAAAGGACACGCGCTGCGCGAGGCCGGACTCCAACGCGTCAGCTTCAGCCTCGATTCGCTCGACCCGGCCAACTTCAAAAAAATCACCGGCCGCGACGGCCTGCGCTCCGTGCTCGCCAGCATTGATCTGGCGCAGGAACTCGGATTTCACCCGGTCAAAGTCAACGCGGTCGTGATTCGCGGACTCAACGATCACGAAATCGAGCCGCTCGCCGAATTAGCCCGGCAAAACTCCGCCCAAGCATGGCAAAAAGAAATGGTCGTCAGTGGCCGCGAAATTCTGCAACGCTTGCAGAAACGATTCGATTTGATACCGGTCACCTCGGACAACGCTTCCTCCACTTCCAAACGCTGGCGCTTCGCTGATGGCCGGGGCGAAGTCGGCATCATTGCGCCCGTGAGCGAACCATTCTGCGGCCATTGCAATCGGCTTCGCCTGACCGCCGACGGCAAAGTCCGCACCTGCCTTTTCAGTCTCACGGAGCACGATTTGAAACCGTTGCTGCGCGGCGGGGCTTCTGACAACACGATCCAAGAACGGCTTCGGGAGATTGTCTGGCGAAAGGAGGAGCGCCATCACATCGGCGAGCCGGAGTTCGTTCAACCCGAGCGGACGATGAGTTGCATTGGGGGCTAGTCTGCCACTATGCCGACTTACGAATACGTATGCTCCAAGTGCGACCATCAGTTTGATATTTTTCAGTCAATAACCGAAAAGCCCTTGACAGTCTGTCCGAAGGAGAAATGCAGCCGGAAACGCTGGGGCAAAGGCAAAGTCAAACGCGCCATTGTCACCGGCGCTGGGATCATTTTCAAGGGCAGCGGCTTTTACGTCACCGATTACCGCAGCGAAAGTTACAAGGAAGCCGCCAGGAAGGAGTCCTCCTCGGCTGCGCCGTCCACCAGCGGCGACTCTAAACCGGCTGCGAAAGCGGAGACCAAACCGGCGCCAAAATCCGAATCCAAGGCCGCCAGGCCGAAATCCGACGGCAAGTGATGTGCTGCAACGGGGCATTGTGAGCGGCCATGGCACTACCCATGAACCCGGTGGGGCGAGACTCCGTCGAGCCCTAACTGATTCCTGTGGCTGGGAGATCAGGGCTCGACGGAGTCTCGCCCCACCGTTCATGGTCCAAATGCGCGGTTGCAAAACCGTGGAAACTTTCCATGAACCGGAAGGTAGGGCGGGCTGTCCCCAGCCCGCCGGGCCGAGGCGCGGTGAGGACACCGCGCCCTGCCGCTTTTCAGAGGTTCATGGTGCCAACGCATGCGCGAAGCGAAAGGGGGCTTCCGATGAACAGCGGCCGGCGACCCTGGGCTGCCGCTACAAAACCATGAAAACCATCGCGATGGTTCTTGGTTCGCTGATCGCGTTTTCCGCCTCTGCCGCGGATTCCAGCCCGGTGCGCACGGTTCGCAGCAGCTCGAGCCAGTTCGTCGTCCGCGGCCCGACCCTTTCGCAGGTCGGAACCAATTCTCCGTCCTCCGAATCCGCCTTGATCGAGCTGGATCCAAACATCCTGGCGATCAGTTGCGAGCGGGTCAAACAAGCGTTGTTGCGCGAATTGACATTGTTGGATCTTTGGCGCGGGCGTATCTACATCGAAATCAACGCGGCCTTGTCCACCAATCAGGCCCCCCTGATTGTGGCCAAACCTTATCTCGACGGCTGGCAGTATCAGATGGAACTGCCGCGCTGGATTGAAACGCCGAAGCTCCTGCGCGGATTGGTTCAGGTTCTGTTACTGGAAATCGCGAATCGCAACGCCGGCCTGCGCTCGGCGGAAGTTCCGCTCTGGCTGTCGGAGGGTATGTCTCAGCATCTGATCCGTTCGAGCGAAGTGGACCTCATTCTGTCGCAGCCGCAGTGGAACTTCAATCGCGTCAACATCAGCTGGCAGGCCCGTCAGGGCATCCGGCGCGATCCACTCAAGGAAGCGCGCGACCGCTTGCAGTCACACTCGGCGCTCACCTTCGCCAAACTCGGCGACGCGTTGCCGGACCCGGTCCCGGAGGAAACCTGGAAGACCTTCCAGGCGTGCGCGCAATTATTCGTCAGCCAGCTTTTGCTGTTGCCCGCCGGCCGGGCGACCCTGGTGGAGATGCTGTATGAACTGCCTTTCTACCTGAACTGGCAATCCGCGTTCCTCAACGCCTTTCGCGCCCAGTTCCCGCGTCTGCTCGAGGTGGAAAAATGGTGGGCGGTCGTCCTGGTCCACTTCACCGGGCAGGACCCCACGCAAGCCTGGTCCGTGCCCGTCGCGTTGCAGAAGCTGGACGAAATCCTGCACCCGCCGGTGCTGGTCAGCAGAGAACGCAAGGACATGCCGCAACGCGCCAAACTCAGCGTTCAACAGATCATCAGCGATTGGCATTACTTGCGCCAGCGCATCACGCTCAAGGGAGTGACGTCCCAGTTGCTCGTCGCGCGCTTCAAAACGCCGCCGGAACTCCTCTCGTTGGCGGACGATTATCGCGTGACGATTGAAAACTATCTCAACAAGCGCGACCAGGTCGGCGTCTCGCGTTCGCTGCCCGGCCTGCCGCCGATGCGCGCCGATTTGCTGGTCCGTGATGCCGTCAAGAGACTGAACGAGCTGGATGAGAACCGGGCTTCGTTGCGCGCCACCAACGCGCCGCCAGTCAACACCTTAGCCACGCCGGCAAGATGAGTTTGCCGCGGCAATCGGCCTTTTTCTGGCCCGCCACTTGACAGGCCGGCGACGCAAAATATAGTTCCCGCACAATGAACGAAACGTCATCGGAAAATGGCGAGGAGCCGCCATCGGGCGATCAACTCGGTTCTCTGAAAGAATTCAAATCCGCCGGGCGCGGCTTCTGGCCGGATGTGCCGGATGCCAACTGGAACCACTGGCGCTGGCAGCTCAAAAACCGCATCACTTCGCTCGAACAACTCCAGCGGTTGATGCCCACGCTGACGCCGGAGGAATACGCCGGGACCAAACTGGCCAACACCCGACTGGCGCTTGCCATCACGCCGTACTTTTTCAATTTGATTGATCCGGCGGATGAGCACTGTCCGATCCGCCGCCAGGTGATCCCTCGTGTCGAGGAAACCCACACGGCGCCGTGGGAAATGAGCGACCCGTGCGGCGAAGATTCGCATTCGCCCGTGCCGGGACTGGTGCATCGTTATCCCGATCGCGTGCTGTTCCTTGTGACCGATCGTTGCGCGGCGTACTGCCGCTATTGCACCCGCTCGCGGCTGGTGAGCAACGCGAGCGGTTACGATTTTCATCCGGAGTTCGACCGCCAGATTCAATACATCCGCGAGCATAAGGAGGTGCGCGACGTGTTGCTGAGCGGTGGCGATCCTCTCCTCTTCAACGACCAGAAGCTGGAACATCTCCTCGACCGGTTGCGCGCCATTCGACACGTCGAATTTCTCCGCATCGGCACGCGCATCCCGATCTTCCTGCCGCAGCGAATCACGCCCGAACTTTGCGGGATGTTGAAGCGGTTTCACCCGCTGTTCATCAGCATTCACGCCAACCATCCGCGCGAGTTGACCACTGAAGTCCGCGACGCGCTCGCTCGCCTGGCCGACGCCGGCATTCCGCTCGGCAATCAGTCGGTGCTGCTGCGTCAGGTGAACGACGACGTGACGGTGATGAAGGCGCTGGTGCAGAAACTCCTTCTGTGCCGCGTGAAGCCGTATTACATCTACCAATGCGATCTGATTTCCGGCTCGGCGCATCTGCGCGCCAGCGTGCGCAAAGGGCTGGAGATCATGGAAAGCCTGCGCGGTCACACGACCGGCTACGCCGTGCCGCAATACGTGATTGATGCGCCCGGCGGCGGCGGCAAAGTGCCCGTGAGTCCGGAGTACGTGCTCAGCCGCAACGCCGACCGCGTCGTCATCCGCAACTTCGAAGGCAAGGTCTTCGAGTATGTCGAAGCGGCCGGAGGCATGCCGCGGTATAAGCCGTCCGAGAATTTTACCGCGCCGGAGCTCGTGTGATTCGGCTGAAGGCCTGAGCGCAAATGCCTCGAGAAACAGGCCAGGCCAAAGCCGCGCGACTCAAAAAGATCATCGCCACGCTGCACAAGGCTTATCCGGACGCCCATTGCGAATTGAACTGCTCGAATCCCCTGGAGTTGCTCATCGCCACGAGCCTTTCCGCGCAGTGCACCGACAAGCGGGTGAACCTGGTCACGGCCG
>QHPW01000162.1 GCA_003219675.1 Verrucomicrobiota bacterium | reverse complement strand
GTGGCCGCGTTGGTTTCACAAACTGTCGGTCGTCGTCCTGTTCGCCATCGAGCTCGTTTCCCCGGTGCTTGTGTTCGCGCCGCCGCCGTTCAGTTACGTTGCCGGGGCCGCCTTTGTGTTGTTGATGCTGCTCATCATGATCACAGGCAATTACTGCTTTTTCAACCTGCTCGCCATCGCGCTTTCGGTTTTGCTCTTCGACGACGCGGTCTGGCTGACGTTGTTCGGGAGGTTTTTGACGGGCGTTCGATTCCCGGCCACCGGGCCGCTTTCACGCGGGTGGCCGGTATGGACGATCGTTCCCGTCGCGCTCGTGGTCGCGCTTTTGTCCGGGCAGGTTATTTGCCGCCTGTTGCGCTCCAGTGCCCGATGGCCGAAGCCGCTGGAACGGCTCATCGGGTGGCTCGAACCGTTTCGCCTGGTCAACGGCTATGGTCTGTTCTCGGTGATGACGACCGGGCGGCGGGAAATCATCGTCGAAGGAAGCAACGACGGCTTCGACTGGCGCGTTTACGAATTCAAGTGGAAACCGGGCGATGTGAACCGGCGGCCTCGCTTTGTCGCGCCGCACCAGCCGCGGCTGGACTGGCAGATGTGGTTCGCGGCTTTGAGCCATTATCAGAGCACGCTCTGGTTCCGCAGTTTTCTGATGCGCCTGTTGCAGGGTTCGCCCGAAGTTCTGGCGTTGCTGGAGAAAAATCCATTTTCAGACAAACCGCCGCGGTTGATTCGCGCCGTGTTCTATGATTATCGATTCACCGATTTCGCAGGGCGGCAATCGACAGGCGCCTGGTGGCGGCGCGAGCGGCGAGGGTCATACAGCCCGGTGTTGTCATTGCGCGATGGCGTGGGGGCGGATGGCCGCTCGTCGGGCGAATAGAACCGGCGGAACCTCGTCCATCGAACCTGTGAAAACAAGCTTGCTACCGCCCCCTGGTCGGCGCGCTCGCGGCGGCATACACCGCGTTCCCCTCGAGCAACTGTTCGATGCGGAGCAGTTGATTGTATTTGGCCACCCGGTCGGTGCGGCTGAGCGAACCGGTCTTGATCTGTCCGGCGTTGGTCGCCACGGCGATGTCCGCGATGGTGGCGTCTTCGGTTTCACCCGAGCGATGGCTGATCACGGCGGTGTAACTGTTTTCCTTCGCCAGTTCGATGGCATCCAGCGTCTCGGTGAGCGAGCCGATCTGGTTCACTTTAACAAGGATCGAGTTGGCCACGCCTTGTTCAATGCCTTTGCGCAGAAACTTCACGTTGGTCACGAACAAATCGTCGCTGACAAGCTGGACCTTGCCGCCAAGTCTGTCCGTGAGCTTCTTCCAGTTTTTCCAATCGCTCTCGGCGCAGCCGTCCTCGATGCTGATGATGGGATACCTGGCGCACAGTCGGACGTAGAAATCCACCAGCTCGTCCCCAATCAACTTGCGGCCGGTGCTCTTTTTGAAAACGTATTGGCCGTTGCCGGTGTAAAATTCCGAACTGGCTACGTCGAGCGCGAGGAAGATTTGTTTGCCCGCCCTGTAGCCGGCGTCTTTGGTGGCTTGAAGAATGGACTCAATGGCTGCTTCCGCGCTGTCGAGCTTCGGCGCGAATCCGCCCTCGTCCCCCACCGCTGTGGAGAAGCCCTTCTTTTTCAACACCGCCTTAAGCGCGTGGAAGATTTCGGTGATCGCCCGCAGCGCTTCGGAGAAGGTGTTGAAGCCTTTGGGCATGACCATGAACTCCTGAAAGTCAATCGGGGCGTCCGAGTGCGCGCCGCCGTTGATGATGTTGGCCATGGGCACGGGCAAAACCTTGGCGTTCGGGCCGCCAAGATATTTGAACAACGGCTGGCCGACCGCCGCGGCTGCGGCCTTTGCGTTTGCCAGCGAGACCGCCAGAATCGCGTTGGCGCCGAGCCTGGATTTGGTTTCGGTGCCGTCCAGATTGAGCATGATGCGGTCCACAGCGACCTGGTCGAGCGCATCCACGCCCCGCAACGCGGGCAGTATTTTTTCAGTCACATTCCTGACCGCTTTGGAAACGCCTTTGCCGAGATACCGCTTGTTGTCGCCGTCCCGAAGTTCAATGGCTTCATGTTCGCCGGTGCTCGCGCCCGATGGGACCGCCGCGCGACCGGCGGCGCCGTCTTCCAATATCACGTCCGCCTCCACCGTGGGATTGCCGCGCGAGTCGAGGATTTGGCGGGCATGAATGTCGCAAATGGTGCTCATGTTTCGGTTTCCTCCAGGTAGGCGCGGAAGACCGGTTCGATCTCGCGCAGGCTGTCCTGCACGATGGAAAAGGCGGTGGCGGTGGCAAAGCAGTCGAGGCCCACCAGCGCGTTGAGGCTGGCGTCCTTGGGATTGATGCTCAGCAGGCGTTTGGCAAAACATTGGTTGACCACGCCGATGTCTTCGTAAATCCGGACCAGTTTTTCCAGCGTCCAATCAGGCGTTTTTCCACGCTGGCTCAAAAAGTATTGCGCCAGCAGATACATCGAAACAGCTCGGAACATGGTGTCCTCGACGGTGGCAAACGGCAGGTGGGTGTAAGCCATGGGCCGCAATTTGTCCATGACGGGGCAGCCGCTCACAGTCATATACAGGCCCATCAGCGATCCGACGCCGTATTGGACCGGGGAGCGCTTGTGGTATTCGCGCGACTCGCTGCGAATGGTGATGTCCGCCTCTTCCGTGGACAGGCAATCCTTGAAAGCCTCGATCAGGTCCGCGAGGTTGGCCGCGATCGGGCAGTGCGGGTGCCGTTCGGGATCGAGCGGACAATTGGAACATTGATGGTGCGTCAGCCTGGTCCATTCAGGGAGATCGGCCTTGCGAACCGCAATGAGTTCGAGGGTCGGTCTCTTCAGGCGGAGGGTGAACGTCTTCTCAATCCCGCTGCGGAACCGGAATTGATATTCGATGGTGATGGTTTCGTCTTTCATCGAGGCGGCCAGCTTGGAGCAGAATAAATCAATTGACCGCGCGGGCAATCGTTAAAATTTCAGCTCCCGGAGCAATTGGAGCGCCGCCTCGGCGAGAATTTCGCCGCCGCCGCTTTTCACGCGTGAATTGACGACTTCATAACTTCCTTCGGCGAACGCTTTCTTCGTCGGCACATAGCCAATGTCGTTGTTGCAAAGTTCGATCACCAGCGTGGTCCGGAAGGGGGACGCGTGCTTGATGGCCAGGCCGAGTTCGACAAACACCTCGCCGGGCAAGCCGACAATGGCGGTATCATCGTCCAGGCGGAATACCTGCACTTCCATCGGGAGTTTCGGGCCGAACCGGGCGCGCAGCTCCTGCACGTCCATGACCTTGTAAGCCTCCACCTGTTCCAGGAAACTCAGTTCTTTTGTTCCGATCAGTCGCATCCGTTCCCGCGCCCGGGCGATTTGCCCCTCGCTGAACTCCTGCAACGCGGCGAAGACGGTTGCGTAACGCACGCCGAGCGACGGCTTGTCCGCCGGCTTCAATCCGGGCACGGCCTTGAGGACTGTCTCGGCCAGCGCGTTGCCGATGCGCAGCGTTTCCTCGCCTCCTTTTTGCGGGCGGTCCGTGGTGACATCAATGTGGTTGATGTCGCCGCAGGTGCCGGCGCCGAATATCGAAATGAAATTGTGACCTGGTCTCTCGCGCAACGAGCGTTCCAGATAAAACGGATAGTCCGCGCCGTATTCGGTGCCGCCCAGGGTGTCGAGGTGCAGCGCAAAGACGGTCAACGAGGCCAGCAGGTGTCGCTGCTCACTGCCGCGAAAGAAAACGATGCCGATCTCGGGATCAATCGGACCGGCCGGCCGCACGATGTTGGGATTCAATTTCCCCGGATTGAAGACGACCGTGCCGTCCTTCATGTGGAAGCGGCGATTGAACGACAGGCCGGTTTGCCTTGTGACACCCGCTTCGCATTGGACCGGTCGGGCGGCCTTTTTGGCCGCAGAAACCGCGTCCGCCAGTTTCCCGGACAGGACCGATGCATAGTCCGCGGTTTCCTGCGGGTCTTTTCCATTTCGGTCGGCTGCGCGTTGGTGCAGAAACGTGCGCAACGCGTCGAAGTAGAGCGGCCCGGTGTGGCTGTGGGTCGCAGCCACAAGAATATTTGTGGCCGGAATGCCGGTTTCCCTGCCGGCCATGACTCTGGCCTGATCAGTGACGGTCTGCGGCACGCCGATCAAATCGCAAAAGACGAGCGCGGCCTGTTCGGCGCCTTGCTGCAG
Organism: Verrucomicrobiota bacterium; assembly: GCA_003219675.1. Taxonomy (GTDB): domain Bacteria; phylum Verrucomicrobiota; class Verrucomicrobiia; order Limisphaerales; family AV2; genus AV2. The sequence goes on along the minus strand of QHPW01000162.1, from coordinate 2,085 downwards.
GTATAGCGCCTTCGCCTGAAGCGGGTCGTGCACGCCGGTGCTGAGCCGTTCGTAGAAATAGCCGCACATGCGGTAGCCTACCGGCGGGGTGATCTCGGTTACAGCAATGCCCGCGTTCAATTCGGCCGCCTGCCCCTCGCGCGGAGCGAATGAAAGGAAGGCGAGCGAAAGAGCGAGGATCGTTTTCACAGAAGTATTTTTAACCACAGATCAGCGCCGATGAACACCGATAAGTTCGATTCCGGAATCGCGCGTCGGGCCATGACCCATGACCGGTGGGGCGAGACTCCGTCGAGCCCTGTTCTCCCAACGACGGAATCAGGGCTCGACGGAATCTCGCCCCACCTGGTGCATGGAGAGGGGACACATCCAAACCGCGGCGGTAACAGAACGGATGCGTGCTATCTTCGTGCTGCGCCCTTGATGGCTTCGACGGCGCGCAACGCGACCGGATCGCCCGCGACGGCCCGGGCAGCCACCTCCTTTTCCACGGCCAGCCTTGCGTTCACGACCGCAGTGTACTGGTCCAGAGTCAGATTGGGAGCCGACTGGACCGATCTTAAAGCGACAAACGCTTCCAGATAACCGTTCGTCTTCAACGCGGACACCGCTTGGCCGATGTTTTTTTGAATTTGATCGCTTTGCTCTTGCGTCGTGCCACCGGCTTTGGCTGCGTCCGGATTTGCATCGGCCGCTTTCGTCGCGAACGCCTGTTGCAACTCTGCAACGTTGGCCGCCGGTCCCTTTTTGCCACAACCGGCGATGGTCAGGGAAAGTCCGGCGCCGATGGCAAGGAACACCGTGTATCGTTTCATAAAGGTCTCATGGTTTCTTCTTCCCTCAGACGCTTTCTGTTGCAAACATTCTTTTTTGAGAAGACCGATTCCCCTGGGACGATCATTTGGGGGAACACCAGAAACGGCCGCTCTGTTTTGACCGTTCACTAAGTTCCAAGGCCCTGTAAATTTTATATTTCAGGAATTCGACATGGCCATCCACGACCCCGAACGGACTCCCGTCACTATGGAGTCTGGAAATCTCTTCATCGGGAGAATTGGAGCCGTCGTTGTAGTTCAAAATATCCGGTCCCATCCACAGGAGAATGGCGTCCTGCCGGAATTGACTGGCTTTATACCATTTGTTCTGAGGTGGGTCTGTGTAATTACATGCCGCTCCGTTCATGATGTAGTCGGTCAACTTATTGTCCCGAAGCCTGAAGGTGGGCGTGTTGGTACGAACGGCCGGACAGCGCCAGATCGAGTAGTTCCGGATATAAGTCCAGAGCACACCCTTTTCGATATTCGTTCGGGTGTCGTTTCGATCGTAAGGGGCCGTCGTCAGCCATCCGGCAACCCCGCGGTAGGGAGCCGACTCCCAATTGGGAAACGGCCAGTATTCGCGATTGTCCAGGCCGTAGAGATGGCACGCCAGCGTCAATTCCTTCAGGTTGTTGATACAACTGATCTGCTGGGCCTTGGCTTTTGCCCTGGCCAGAGCGGGAAGGAGAAGACCGGCCAGAATCGCGATGATGGCGATGACGACGAGCAATTCGATCAGGGTAAACGCCGATCTCCTTTCAGGGCGGCATCGGGGACCTCCGGTGCAGATACGATTGGACTCATTCATAGGTATTGCTCGTTGAATGGGTTTATTGCCGAGCGGAAACAATCTAGGCCGGTCCCATCCCTCGTCAACGGACAATTGTGCATGTGCGATCAAACGCACACCTGGAATCAGCCGGACCTTATTTCTGATAAACCGGGCCGTTGAAAATCTCGTTCGGAATCGGGTCCTTGTTAATGATTTGCCAGGAGCGCTTCCATTTCACGAGTTGGGCACTGCCGCCAAACTGCCCGATCACGGCGCCTCCCGGGAGATTGGATATGGAGTTTGCTGAATTGGGATTCGAAATGTTTTCCCAACCCGCGATCCCGGCATGACGAATCGACAGGCCGTTACCGGCCCAGGGCGGGACGTTTGAAGCGTCATTAAAGTTCAACGCATCAAGTTCGTTCTGTTCCCACATCTGCCAGTCCGTGCCAAGAAAATCGCTCACCTTGTATGTTTTGCCTGGGGGCGTGAGGG